>JBCCLY010000490.1:0-3919 GCA_039026655.1 Cyanobacteria bacterium P01_C01_bin.38
ATGTTAGATGTACTCAAGGTGGTGGAAATTGATTACATCTGTTTTGGTAATCATGAATTTGATATAGATTTAGATATATTAAAGAAACGGTTAAGAAGTAATCCGAATAAATTTTTGAACGGCAATATTTCAAATTTACCATTTGTTGATGCTTCGGATAATTTTCTGCCAAAATATGACATTATAAATGTTGGCAAACACAAAGTAGCATTTACTGGATTTTGCACCGATAATACCGATATTTTTAAACCGGGAATAAATTTAGTAATTGAACCTGTTTTCGATGCTTTAAAAGATATTTGGTCTAAATGTAAAAGTGAAGCGGAAATAATAATTCCTCTAACTCATCAAAGTTTAATAGAAGATAGAACATTACTCAAAGAAATTCATCGAGATGACCAACTAAGAGGTAAAATACCGGTAATTCTCGGCGGGCACGAACATGAAATTCATATTGAAGAAATTGCTGGAAGTCGTATTGTAAAATCTGGACAAGATGCAAATAATATTGTTGTTGTCGATGTTTGGTGGACTAAAGATAATCAATTAGATAGTGCTATTCATCTATTGCCAACTAGTCACTTTCAACCAGAAAAAATTGTCCAAAAGTTTGTAGAAAATAAGCAAGAGTTTCTAGGTAAGTTTATGGATGTAGAACTTTTTAAAGTTAGAGAAACTATGTCCTCTAAAAGAACTAGATTTCAACCGGAAAAAGTTGCTTCAACTCTATGTAGTTATATAAAAAAAAATTTACATCGAGTCGATATTGTGATTCTACAAGGAGGATGTGTCAGGGGTAGTAGTAATTACCAAAAAGGTACATCTTTCACCTATGGTAATTTGTTAGAGGAATTGCCCTTTGATACAGAAATTGCGGTAATTCAAGTCAGAGGAGAAGTTTTACTTCATGCGATTGCCCTAACGCGAAGTAAGCCCCTTCAGGAAACATCAGCTTATTTACATACCGATTTTGATACGGTAATTGAAGACTACCCTTCTTTAAAAATTATCAAAATTAACGGTAAACCTTTTGATTCTCAGCATATGTATAAGGTTGGTATTTATCAATATTTGCTGACTGGTTTAGACGAAGTAAAACCCCTAGTAAATTATGTTAATGCTCGTGGTAGCGTACCTTCTTTAGAGCAATGTATTCCAGGCAAAAATTTAATTGTAGAAGCTTGCATGAAAGATAAATGGAGAGCTTTAGTTAATTTTCAAGAATGGGATAGCAACGACAATGGAAAAATCTCCTCCGCAGAATTAGAGCAAGCAATAAAGAAAGCATTTGAATCTTTAGATAGCGATCGAGATGGATATATTTCCCCTGAAGAATTGCGTGCAGCTTTGATAGAAAAAACGAGGAATCCTAATAACTGCTTGATTGATATGATGTTTCAATCTCTTGATATTAATAATGATGATATGGTTTCTATGGATGAGTTAGCATCATTGGTGATGTAATTAATTTCAAGAGGAAAGCATCGAATATTTAAATTATTAATTTGTTGATTTGAATCATTATTACATATGAATTCCAATGCCCAATACCCTATCCCCTATGCCCAATTCTATTATTAATCTCTTCCTAAAGAATGACGACTTGTACGGGAAAAAGATGTTATTTGATCTAGATGAGTAATTTAATACGATTCTATTGATTAAAATACGGAAAAATAAAAATATTGGTAAGAATACGGATTTAACCTTGGAAGTATTGAACTACTTAAGTAAATCAACATAAATAAATATAACCCATTTTTATGGTAAGTACTCCTTCATCTCGATTTTCAGACGATCAATATAAGGTTGAAAATCCCCAAACAGAAGTTGATGCTATTGTAAAAACTCCGGATTCCGATACTGATATTGATTTGGAGTTTCTTTACACTAGGGATATTGAATTTCGCCAAGAAACCATTTATTTTATTGTTGTTGACCGTTTCCATGATGGCAATCCTAAGAATAATAAGGGGTTTAATGCCCAACTTTACGATCCAGATAGGGAAGAATGGGGTAAATATTGGGGTGGAGATTTACAAGGAATCATTGATAAATTAGATTATCTAAGAGATTTGGGAGTTACCGCTGTTTGGTTAACTCCTTTATTCGAGCAAGTTGAAGAATTATTTATTGAAAGTGCGGCTATTCATGGATACTGGACTAAGGATTTTAAACGGTTAAATCCTCGTTTTATTGCACCAAATGATGAGCCTTCTCTGAATAAAACTCAAGATACAAGAGATACTGTTTTTGATAGATTAATTGAAGAATTGCACAAGCGCAATATGAAGCTGATATTAGATATTGTGTGCAATCATAGCAGCCCCGATACTGGTGGTAGCAAAGGTGAATTGTACGATGATGGGGTAAAAATTGCCGATTTTAACGATGATAAAGATAATTGGTATCATCATTATGGTGAAGTTAGCGATTGGGAAAATGAATGGCAGGTACAAAACTGCGAGTTGTCTGGTTTAGCAACTTTTAATGAGAATAATATTCAATATAGAAGCTATATTAAATCGGCAATAAAGCAGTGGTTGGATCGAGGTGTTGATGCTTTAAGGGTAGATACGGTTAAACATATGCCAATTTGGTTTTGGCAAGAGTTTAACAGCGAGATGTACAACCATAAACCAGATATATTTATCTTTGGGGAATGGATTTACAGCCGCCCGGATGACGATCGCTCTGTGGAATTTGCCAATAATTCTGGCATGACTATCTTAGATTTTGGGTTGTGCATGGCACTTCGTCAAGCTTTAGCAATGAACGATGAATCTGGATTTTATTTAGTAAATGATGTTTTAAAGCAAGATTATCGCTATAATGGTGCAACGGAATTGATAACTTTTATCGATAACCACGATATGCATCGCTTCCTGAGTCTTAACCCAGATATCGATAATCTACGTTTAGCAATTGATTTTTTAATGACTAGTCGGGGGATTCCCTGCTTGTTTTACGGTACCGAACAATATCTGCATAACGATACCAACGCCGATGATAACATCTATGGAAACAACGACCCCTATAACCGTCCGATGATGGATAAATGGGATACCGAAACCGATATTTACTCGAATGTGCGGAAACTTTCTGGTTTGCGTCGTTTGAATCCAGCGATATCGATGGGCAGTCAGTGGGAGAAATATATTACACCGGATGTCTTCTGTTACGTGCGTCGCTATAACGGCTCTCGCTGCTTTGTAGCTTTGAATAGAGGAGAAGCTGTAACTGTAGAAGAAGTAGATACCGAGTTACCAGATAGAGAACATACTTGCGTATTAACAGGGCGTAAATTTGAAGTTGTAGATGGGAAAATTTCTAATTTACAACTTGGAGAAAAAGAAGTTATTGTTATTAGTCATGTAGGGGAAAGATTGAAAGCGCAAACGATAATTAGAGCGCAATTAAATGGAGTAGAAACAAAACCCGGTGAAAGGATTGTAGTAATAGGTGATTGTCCGGAATTAGGTAATTGGGATATTAAGAAAGCGTATCCTTTAGAGTACATTAATTCTAATACTTGGTTTGCCGAAATTCCCTTTAATGAAAGCGCTGGAAAGTTAATTACTTATAAATATGCAATGTTACGGAATGGTACTTCTCCTTTACGAGAAAACTTGCTATCTCGTCGCTGGGTAATTGCTAGTGAAGGTACGGTTAAATGGAGAGATACCTGGGCTTCGGGGAGAGAGTCTTAGTCAGTTATCAGTTATCAGTTATCAGTTATCAGACTACCTGGCGAATCTAATTCGCGGCTACACAAGCAAAACCCACCTTCGTGGGTTATTTATTTGTAATGTAATAAGGTTCGTAGTTGCGCTTTAGCGCCTGCTTTATGTAACTTGTTAATTTGTCTTTACAATCCACGGAGGTTGATTTTGCTTGTGTAGCTGCGGTTTCAACCGCC
>JBCCLY010000491.1:0-3918 GCA_039026655.1 Cyanobacteria bacterium P01_C01_bin.38
TACCCCCTCTTCCCCCTCTTCCCCCTCTTCCCCCTCTTCCCCCTCTCCCCCCTCTCCCAATCCCATTCCTGTGATATCGTATTTGTGGCTTTTCACAGATAACTAATAAGGTGCCGTGCGAATTAAAAAAATATTGAAGTTACCGTTAATTATTGTATTTTTCCTCACAATTATTATTGTCACGCTTGCTTTCACAAATTTAACCCCCTCTGCTGTAGAAGTAACGGCTATCGATTTTATCGGGGAAGCAATTCTACCTACAGGTACAAATTTTGAAAATACCGAATTAGGGGGGCTATCGGGAATAGCTTATGATGCTCGTCGCCAAGTTTATTATGCTATATCCGACGATAGGTCTCAAAAATCAGCGGCAAGATTCTATACTTTTAAGATTAATCTGAACGGAAATTCTTTTCAAAAAGATGATATTGAGCCTGTTACAGTAACAACTTTAAAAGATAAAAATGGTAAAACTTTCTCTGCTGGTACTATAGATCCAGAAGGAATTGCACTAAATGATTCTTCTATATTTGTTTCATCTGAAGGTGATGCAGAAAGAGGAATTAATCCGTTTATCAAAGAGTTTTCGCTTTTATCTGGGCAGGAAATTTCTAGTTTACCGATACCTGATAAATTTTTACCGTCTCAAGATAAGAAACAAGGTATTCGTAACAACCTAGCTTTTGAAAGTTTGACTATCACACCCGATAAAAAATATTTATTTTCAGCTACCGAAAATGCATTGATTCAAGATGGAGAGCAAGCAAAACCTAATCACAGCAGTTTATGTAGAATTTTGCAGTATAATTTACTGACTAGAAAGTTAGAAAAAGAATTTCTCTATCCTACCAAATTAGTAAAACCTTTTTTTAAACTTACTAATAGATATTCCAGCGGCTTAACCGATTTAATAGCATTGGATAGTGAAGGACATTTTTTAAGTATAGAAAGAACTTTTACAGGATTTGGATTTGTTAATTCATTATTCAAAGTTAATTTATCAAAGACTGAGGATATCAAAAATATTAATAGTCTTAAAAAAGCTAATTCCCAAACCGTTAAAGCTGCTAAAAAAGAACTACTATTAAACTTAGGAAAATTAGAAGTTGCATTAGACAATACTGAAGGCTTAACCATTGGCGCAACTCTACCAAACGGACAACCTTCGCTAATTTTAGTTAGCGATAATAACTTTAACAGGTTACAACGGACTCAGTTTCTAGCATTCCAACTTGAAATAGAATCGCGTCTTCAAAGATTCTTACGTTTAATCCGCGAACGTTTTTAATCAATTCAAATGGTTTATAGTTAGCGCTTTAGCTCGCTTGCGGGAACTAAAGTTGGCACATAAGTAGGTTAGGTTAGTGTTGAAAATCATAACGCCGGACAAGGGAATAGGGAATAGGGAATAGGGAATAGGAATAAGGGTTTAAGGGTAATTTACAATATGTTACATAGCTCGGTTTATTTGTGCCGACTTACTTAGAACCCAGCAAAACTTATGAAACTTACTATTTCGCTTCCTAATTAATATGGTTCTTCAGTACATAGTATGCTAAAAATATAAATTAAAAACTTAAAACCCTTGCTGTGTCTAATTAAATTAGCTTTATTAAGCGATTGGAAGAATAAATAATATTTTTACTCCCTATCCCCTGTTCCCTTTTTTTACTATTTTTCTAGCATACTAAGAACGGATGAGCCATTAATATCTTTTCCCCATTCCCTACTCCCTACTCCCTACTCCCTATTCATCTTTCATCGATTCCCAAATTTGAGTCACAGCTTTCTTTGTAAACACAGAAAACTCCTTTTCCATCATCCACTTATAATAATTCGGTTCTTTCTTGAATGATTCAGCTACGGATTTACCTTTGTATTTACCAAAATTAAAAATTATCTCGTTATTTTCGTCATAAATAACTCTTTTTGTTGGATCGAGAAAATCAAAAGGTATGAATTCTTGTAATTCATCCATATTGTTTTTTATAGGATAAGAAATTTCCCCATCTTTATCCTCATATTCCTCATTTTCGTAACGTTCTAATTGCGCTTTGAAAACTTCGTATGTAGCACGAATATCATTTTCTGCATCGTGAGCGCCGATTAATTTTTCTCCACAATAATATCGATAAGCGGCTCTCAAAGTACGAGGTTCCATTTTATGGAAAATAGTTTGTACGTCAATAATTCTTCTTCCTTCAAGTTGAAAATCGATATCAACACGGGAAAACTCTGCTATTAATACAGGAATATCAAATCTATTAGAATTGTATCCTGCCAAATCGCTATCATTAATGTAGCTTGCCAAACTATCGGCAATTTTTGCAAAAGTCGGTTTATCTTTTACGTCATCGTCGTAAATTCCATGTATTTCCGATGAAGCATTGGGAATAGGAATAGTAGGATTAATAACCCAAGTTTTCATTTCTTCCTTGCCATCAGGAAATACTTTTAATACGGCAATTTGTATAATTCTATCTTTGACAACATCGATTCCTGTTGTTTCTAAATCAATAAATGCCATTGGACGTACTAAATTTAACTTCATGAGAATGGGGAGTAGGGAGTAGGGAGTAGGGAATGGGGAATGGGGAATAGGGAACAGATAAATGCTATGGAAAATAAAAATAGACCAAGTTAAATATTAACTGGTCGCGAATCAATAATATTAGTACTAATATACGATTATGTTGTACTGCTTATAGAATTTGCTTGTTTAGTTCCTACAAGCCCTTATTATTAGCTATTAAAAGCTCTTCTCCCACTCTCTACTCCCTACTCCCCACTCCCCACTCCCTAAACTCCCGAAACTGCGCGTTTTTTCAAATTTAATTGAGTACGCTCTCCACTTTTTGCTTCGAGTACCTGGGCTGATATATTGTGTTGCTGCAATAGGGAACTGAATTCTTCAATGGTTCCTTCTGGCTTGATAAAATTCATTAGCAATCCTTCAAAGTTTATATCGCCACCAGCGGCTGTTGGTAACATTATCTGGGGTTCGAGCCATTTAGCTACTTCTAAACCTTTTTCTTTACCTTTAATAATTGATCCGATTAACGGCAAGCCTAAATCTATCAATGGGGTGATGACAACATCGATGGGAGCAGATTTCTTCAGCGACTCAGAATGATAACCGTGAGGTTCGTAGTAAACAGTAAAGTCGGTTTCGAGTTCTTTGAGGAGATATCCGTTTTCTACCAAAGTAGGACCTATAGGAGAGCCGGGAGTTGCCGTAATTTCGACACTATCGTTGAGAGTAAAAGTTTCGCCGTGAGCAAGCGAGTTTACATGAAGGTAATCTAATTGATTTACCACTTTAGCAGCATTTTCAGAAGCGACAACAGGAATATCGCGCTTGAGTTGCTTTAGCGTTGGTGGATGAGCATGATCTTCCAAACCTTGAGACAGTAAAATCAGGTCAATTTTTTCTGGTATGGGATGCTCTTTGACGCGAGAGCCTTTAAATAACCAATCTAAATTAGCAAAAGTTAGGGAACCAACTAGCCAAGGATCTATCAGTATATTTTGGTGCCCCATTTCAAGCAACCAACTGTTGCTGTCTAAGTAAGTTAAATACATTGTTTTTGTGACGAGCTTTTACTCAATTATGAAGTATTTTTGCTCAATACAGAGGGAAAAGTTAGGAGTTAGGAGTTAGGAGTTGGGAGTTAGGAGTTAGGAGTTGGGAGTTAGGAGTTAGGAATTAGGAGTTAGGAGTTAGGAGTTAGGAGTTAGGAGTTGGGAGTTAGGAGTTAGGAGTTAGGAGTTAGGAGTTAGGAGTTAGGAGTTAGGAGTTAGGAGTAATAACCAACTACCAACTACCAACTACCAACTACCAACTACCAACTACCAACTACCAACTACCAACTACCAACTACCAACTACCAACTACCAACTACCAACTACCAACTACCA
>JBCCLY010000492.1:0-3908 GCA_039026655.1 Cyanobacteria bacterium P01_C01_bin.38
ACGTGCAGATTATGACCCATCTATAAATGTTCAAGTTGTAAAAAACGATAAAGATGAATCCTCAATTACCGGTGCTTTACGTGAGGTTTTGAAATATACAGTTAAACCGAGTGATTTGATTGAAGATGCAGATTGGTTAATTGAACTAACTAACCAACTTTATAAAACTAGGGCATTGTCATTAGGTGGTATATTTAAAAAGTATCTTTCAGAAAACGAACCAGAAGATTTTATAACAGAAAATCCTGATGATGAAAGCGAACCTGTTAGTGATGAAAGATTTTTGTTTGATTGGAAGAAAGATGTAAATCGTTATGTAAAGCGTAAAAATAAGGATTGATTTCTTTGAATTATGATATTACCCGTGATAGTATAATTCATGTTAACGGGTTATATCATGATTAAGCCAGTTGGCGGTAGAGGTAAGTCAGCACCTTATAAAAGTACTCATGTACGTATTCCAGAACCTATAAAAGCTAGAGTTGAGGAATTGAAACAATTATTTTTCTCTGGTCAATTGGAAGAGTATTATCGTACTATTGAGGAAAATAAAGTTTTAGCTGATAAGTACAGAAACTTAGTAGATAAAGGCATGGTATGAAACTTGTATACAGGTTTCATACCATGTCTTTATTTAGTAGTAAATTAATTAGATTGGGCTAAATATAATTTCTACTATACTTGATTGACAAAACTTGTATACAAGTATATTATTAGAGATATAAAAGCTGTATACAGGTTTTTATATGGCAAAGTCAGTAGGTGGTAGAGGAAAAACAGCACCTTATAAAACCGTTATGGTACGTGTCCCGGAGCCTATAAAAGGTAGGGTTGAGGAGTTGAAAGAATTATTTCATTCTGGTCACTTAGAACATCATGAAGAATTGATTGCTGAAGACCATGAATTAGCTAATAAGTATAGGGAGGAATTATCAAATAAAACTGTTCAAAATGAATTTGATAAAAAGCAATATGATAAAGATGAATTGATTGCATTAGCTAAAGGAGTATTGAAGCAAAAAAAATCGGCTAGAGAAAGTATTCTAAAGTTGTATACAGCTTTATTTGGTCATGAGATAACTGTGGAGGATTTAAAATAAAATTACAATAATTAGTGATTTTAAATGCCCTCACTGTAGGATTTTGTTGTTAGAAGATTCAATATATACTGAATCTTCAACACCTAATCCTTATGAAACTAAAGGTTATCGTGAATTCAAGTTTAGCTACATTTGGCGTTGGTGTCCTATTTGCTTATACAGTAGTAAGGAGCTTATACATTTCTAATAAGCAGACTATAACCCCCAAACAATACCTTTATGACCTAACAATAAGGTGCTTATAATGCGTACTTCGGCGTATTTCAAGCATATTTCAACACCTTTATAAGGGTGTTTTAGTAAGACCATTGTTAAACAATTAAAAGAAACTATTTTTTAATTGTTTTTTTGGTTTAAACGGTTGGTTTTATTAGGTTTTTGGGATTTCTTAACCGTTACCGAGCAATTGTGTGTCCCAGCAGCAGTTACTTGTAAGTGTTGAAAAACCGGTATTTTGGGTTTTAAACCGATTACTCATTCTTACTTTTTTTCTTAAACGAGCTGCTCACCAACCATTCTTTCCCCTTCCCCCTGTTGACCAACCTCCCCGGTGCTGCCGGAACCTGATGTCAACCCCCTTGCCCCGAAGGGGTCGAGCGAAGCGAGAGGGGTTTACATTAGGTGGCAGCACATACAATTTCTCAATAAAGGGGGAAGGGGAAAGGGCACCAACGAGTCACTGAAGTACTGGTTTTTTAGCTATTTTTCTAAGATATAAATTCAAATAATTTTTCAGCGACAAGTTAACTTCTCGAACAAATAATAAGCGAAAGGAAAAGTCCCTTCTCCTTTTTAGTCCGGTTATTTCCCGCTGTTTTTTTGAAGCTGCTACGCATTTGGTAAGGAGAAGTTAACTTGTCCTCTTGGGAATTTAGCTTGTTATTTAGGGCTTTTGTAAGTTTGCAAGTTGTAAGTTATTTCTGTGTTTCCTTTTGTTTTCAAGCGTTTCAAGGCTTACATATTCGCTTTGAGGACTTACAGTTTGTAAGTTGAAGTGCTTCACTGTTTCATTTGCCTTGAAATTCCTTTGTAGCGTTTTTGAGGTGGCTTGAGTGAGATAATGGTCATCAAGGAAGGTTAACGCGCCTTAGAGGGTGCTTGCAACACCAACTAAGACGACTTCCTACCCAAACGCTATACCCGTTTAGGAGGCAATTTAATGGTAAACCGGGATGATGCATCTGTGGAGATGCATTTAGCCACTGCATTTGAGGAGCTGGAAGTTCTCAAGTGGAATATAGGCTTGATAAAGCTTGCAATGGATTGTGAGGACGTTGATTCAATTCACTTGCTCCTTGATTGCTTTGAGCCAAGATTCAATGTGCAGGTAGAAGAAATTCACTACGCCTTGCAAGAGGCACAGAGAGAAACCACCAAACTACTCAATCAAGTTGAGTAGCTTTTTAGTATTTGTGTACTAACTATGGGTTTTGAGTTTGAAATCAAAATTGCAATTGCCATTTTGACTAAAACTCAAAGCCCTAAATTTTGGCTTTACGTACTGTCTACGTATTTTGATTTTTTAGTATTCTAAGCTACTCCGTACACTTTTCTAGCACTTAGGAGGCTGAAACCCTTGCTGTGACTGATTCCTCCTTGTTTTAATAATAGAGGGATAACTCGAAGATTCTATTTTTGCTCTATTCGTTATTCTGTGGTTGTTTCAGCTTAAATTGACTACCAGAGAACTTTATGGCATCATATCGTTATATCTCGAATATTACAATAAGCTCTAAAACTTTATTTTGTGGTTGTTATGGCTATTTACGGGTACCAGTAACCTGTGTTATTGTTGTGCCGGACTGTATGTAGCCTAGATTACACAATGCGTCTTAAGCGATTTGAATACACTCGATTTTCTGGACGTTCTCATTCACTTTCAACTCGTGATGAGGCACTTAAGATTATCGAGCGGGTAACTTTTTCTTTTGGGGATTGTTCTGTTGAAGATTCCGAACTATCCGATAAGTTGATAAAAAGTTTTTTTAAATCACTTGTAGATTCAGTTTATTTTGATTCACCAGAGACTTTATCATCAGCGTTCTCGCTTCTTATTAAGAAGCGTAATAGTCTCTTGTCTAAAAAACATACTTATTTATCAGATGTAAGTCCCAAAGATAAACCTTGGGATTTACACAGGAGGTCTGCCGAATTGGTAGCGTCTATTTACCAATCAGCAGATTATCAAAGATACTCAGAAAGAATTAGTAATTGTTCATCTTTGCTCGAATTTGCCCTCGTAGCAGATGATAAAGAACTATTTTTCAAACTGAGGTCTGCACATTTTTGCAGACACAGACATTGTACCGTATGTCAGTGGAGAAGAACATTAATGTGGACTGCTCGTTTTTTAAAGGCAATGCCAAAAATTCAGCAGGACTATCCTACACATCGTTATATTTTCTTGACTTTGACTGTAAGAAATTGTCCTTTAGATGAATTAAGGTCTACTATTTCTTGGATGAATAAAAGCTGGGAAAGAATGACTCACCGAAAGTCTTTTCCAGGTGTTGGTTTTGTTAAATCAGTAGAAGTAACAAGAAATAAAAAGGATAATACTGCACATCCACACTTTCATGTTTTGATAATGGTACCTTCCGGTTATTTCGGTAGTAGAGGGGGATATCTTTCCAAAGATAAGTGGATTAATTTATGGCGTTCTTGTTTACGTGCAGATTATGACCCATCTATAAATGTTCAAGTTGTAAAAAACGATAAAGATGAATCCTCAATTACCGGTGCTTTACGTGAGGTTTTGAAATATACAGTTAAACCGAGTGATTTGATTGAAGATGCAGATTGGTTAAT
>JBCCLY010000493.1:0-3906 GCA_039026655.1 Cyanobacteria bacterium P01_C01_bin.38
CGCTTCTAAAAATAAAATCGTTCCATGTAAAGCTCTGAGATCAAGTTATTTTTTACACTTATTATTGAATTCTATTTTTTCTTGTTATTGAGGCATATTGTACTTATTTCAAGAAACATTAAGAATAATTTTACTCAAAAAGGTTTCGGTCTATTTACACAGGGATAATAGTATATAAAACATCTAAGATACTTATCATATACCTAATTTATTGAAAAAATAATATTCAGGATTTTATTTTTCTAATAGTTACTATAAAAAAAACTTTAGAGGCTATATTCGCTCTAAAGCAATGATTAAAAATCACTTAGCAATTGTTATGAAAATCGGGATGACAGGATTCGAACCTGCGACATCCTGCTCCCAAAGCAGGCGCGCTACCAAGCTGCGCTACATCCCGTAAAAGTTAACCTTTTATTGGCAACGTTCATACATTACCACATTTTATGTACCTATGGCAAATAAATATTATGGGTATTATGGGCTTTTAGGTAATTTGCTCAAAAACGGTAAGTTTTATAAATGATTCCGCGCTATGGGAGCGCGGATTTTAGTCATTAGTATGATTTCAAATAAGCTTTGAAAACCACTACCAACATACGGTGAGGTATGGATTATCAAAGCTTAACCTCCATAAGCTGCACGGTTTGCGCGGACAGTTCAGGTAGGATTCTTACAATGAACTTTAAAATATGTAAATTTTTAGCCAAGGTGCCTGCGCTAATTTAGGAGCAGATTAATGAGGATACCAAAACATTCCCTTAATGCCTTCTGGATCGGACATGAAACCTAGATTTTGGTAAAAGTCTACAACATGGGGGTCTGCAAACAGAGTCACGTTGCTAATATCTTCACTTCTAAGTTTTTTAAGTACGTATTTCATTAATGCCTTACCCATTCCTTTCCCTTGAACATCTGGGTGAACAACTACATCCCAAATAGTGGCGTTGAAGGCATGATCTGAAGTCGCACGGGCAAAACCAACGAGTCTTCTTCTATTTCCTCGTACTTGCCACATAGTGGCTACAAGAAAACTATGCTCGATGGCTTTCTTTACTTTTCTTAATGGACGACGAGACCAACCTACAGCGTCACAAAGTTCTTCTAACTCATATAGGTCAATATCTCGCTCCGTACTAAAAACTATTCGATCGCCACCACGATTGGAGCTGTCTCCATTAGAAGTAGCGGTATGTTCTTCAAGTCCATGAGTCGTTTTAGTTGTCACGACTCCATCGTTAGTATTAAACCAAGTTTTCCAAAAACCCATGCCAGCCTGGTTCGGGTAGTATAACTGAAGACGGTTCCACGTCGATCTTGACGAACTTCCTATAAAAATCTAAGGCAACCAACTTTCGTTAATTATCAGAGATTTCATAGACAAAGCCACCATTGAAAAAACGTGTTTAACATCAATTATTTTCAACTTTAGCATCTTGTTGACAGACAGGACGGAAAAATTAACTAAAAGCTACCATCACAGGTAAAAAACAATTGTATACAACACTGGCTTAAAATTTTGAGGGACGGCAATATCGTTTGTATCGATCTTCCGCGTTACAGACAATTACCGTCGCCGAAATCCCGTTCAAACGATGTCACCCTACTGGGTAATCAATGCATCAGTTTTGAGTCGAATATTTGTAAAATATCGGGACGTATTATTTTGAGCGCCCCAAACCGTTCGAGCATCAATTTTCACAACAAGAAAAGTCTTACACTTTAAAATGGCTTCTGGTTTAAAAACATCAACACTGGATTTACTCAAACGCTTTAATAAGTCGTTTCCCCAGTTTTACGAGCAATTTGTAAGCAGTGAAATTCAACTGCAAAATTTGCGCCTAGCATATCGCCTTTACAAAACCAGACGTGCCGTTATCGAGTTAAAACCCGAAGGTGGTAAAAGTGCCTTGCATTTTGCCTACCGCAATCAGTCTTTTCTCCTCAGCGATATTTTTGGTGTCCTAGCAGCTTACGGACTTACAATCCACAGTTTAAGTTTGTACGGGCAAATTAAACCACCAATGTTAGTTTTTATGAAACTAATTGTTTCTCGCGGTAGCAAAGCCCTTTCGGAGAAAACAGCAGAAAATGCCTGTCGCGCAATTCGGGAAGCTTTGGGAGGGCGCTTTGAGGTAGAAGAAATGCTAGCAGTAGAATTCAACCTCGATGCTGGTTTAGAAAAAGTAGAAACCGAATTTTATGTAGATCCGGTATTTCATTTGCCAGCTTTAGTTATTGAAGCTGACAACCAACCCGGATTATTTTATAAAGTTATGTACGCGATGTGGCTTGAGGATTTGCTTGTAGTAAACGCGAACTTACTAGTTTGGCGGGGACGCACTCGTTTGATTCTTTATTTATTAGGACCTAATGAAAGCTTAATACCCGAATATTTAGGTCATAAAATTGCCGAAAGTGTGCGGGGGAGATTTCTTGGTGGGTAAATATCTTTGTACGCAAAATTATAAAAAATGCGAGCGTCTAGCTGTAAAAATTAAACTATAAGTAAGTTTAAAAAATAAACCCGCCACAGGAGTTAGAGAATTTTTGGCTCCCAAGCCTAGATTTGGCTACGTTGACATACTTGTATAAGTGCCGCTGCTTGTCTAATTTATAATACTCATCTGGGCACAAAACTCAAGCGAGCCGATAGCTGGAGATGCCGCAAACATTCAATCGGGAGTTTTTTAGTTTTTTGTAAACAAAGCTGTTTTATCGAAGAATGTCCTTAAAGGTACGTGCTATGAGATCGGCAACCATCGAAATCTTCGGCGTTCCCCACGCATACGAAATAACGGGTCCCAAAACAACAGAATACACCATTATATTTATTCATGGCTGGTTAAATAGCCGTGGATATTGGCAACCTGTCATCGAGCGCCTACAGTCAGATATAAGGTGCCTCTCATATGACTTGCGAGGTTTTGGGGAATCTCAGCCCAAACAAAAAATTGATATAGCCCGCGATATGCCTATCTCCAGTAGCAAAGCTAATCGCACTCCCCCAGATTCAACTGTTACAGGTCGTAAAATACCTGATAATCCCTTTGATTCTTTTTACACTCCATCTGCCTACGTAGAGGATTTAGTAGTGCTGCTGCAACAGTTAAATCTAGATAATGTGTGGTTGATTGGTCATTCCCTCGGTGGCACCATCGCTTTATGGGCAGCAGCTCGAATGCCTCAAGAAGTTAAAGGAGTCATCTGTATTAACTCTGGTGGCGGAATTTATTTGAAAGAATCCTTTGAAAAATTTCGTACCGCAGGGCAGCGCTTTTTACAATTTCGTCCCAAATGGTTATCTCAAGTACCTTTAATTGACTTGCTGTTTGCCAGAAATTCTGTAGCACGTCCCTTAGAACCTCAGTGGGCGCGTCAGCGAATCATGGATTTTGTAGTAGCCGATCCACAAGCCGCATTAGGAGCGCTACTAGACTCTACAACAGAAGAAGAAATAAATTATCTACCCCAATTAGTATCTCAACTTAAACAGCCAGTATATTTCTTAGCCGGTGCCGAAGATAAAGTCATGGAACCAAAGTACGTTCGTCACCTAGCCAGTTTTCATCCCTTATTTAAAGACTGCGGTGACAACACCATCGAAATCCCCAACTGCGGACACTTAGCAATGTTAGAACAGCCAGATATTGTCGCCGAACGTATTCGCTCTATTATTAATTGAAAATAGGTAATGGGTAGTTGGTAATAGGGGATTGGGGATTGGGGATTGGGGATTGGGGATTGGGGATTGGGCATTGGGCATTGATAGGGGGACAAGGGGACAAAGAGATGCAAAAAAAGGCATTCCCAACTACCAACTACCAACTACCAACTACCAACTACCAACTACCAACTACCAACTACCAACTACCAACTACCAACTACCAACTACCAACTACCAAC
>JBCCLY010000494.1:0-3882 GCA_039026655.1 Cyanobacteria bacterium P01_C01_bin.38
ACAAAAACCAGAATCTCAACAAGAGGCAGAAAATATTGACCGAAAATCATAGGCTGCCGCCGCCCCTACTTTCTAAGTATGGGGTAAGTCCGTCGGACAATTTATTGTCCGTCCAAATTCTTCTATCAATTCGCTAATACTAATACCACGCCTACTGGCTTCTTGTTTGATATTGTTCCAAGCAGTAGGCGTTACGTGTATCTGATGTCTTTGTTTCAACTCTTCGTGAAGTATTGGAATATTTCTTAATCTTTTTTGTCCTTTTTTAGTTGTCATTTATAGAATAGGTGTCTATACTAAAGATAAGCTAGCAAATGAAAGGAGGTGATTCAAGAGTGTTGATAATGGAATATAAAGCAGTAACCAATAAAACCCAGAAAACAGCGATAAATGAAGCTATTCGGACATCACAGTTTGTACGTAACAAGGTGTTGCGTTACTGGATGGATAACCGTGGTGTGGGAAAAAAAGAGCTTTATCGTTACAACACTCAGATAAGAGATGAATTCAAGTTTGTAAAAGACTTGAATAGTCATGCAACACAGGCATCTGTAGAAAACGTAGAACGCGCTATTAATCGTTTTTTTGATAATTGCAAAAAAAGTAAACCTGGTAAAAAAGGTTATCCTCGCTTCAAAAAACATAGTCGTTCTGTTGAATACAAACAATCTGGATGGAAGTTGCACCCAACTAAAAGACGAATAACTTTTACTGATAAAAAAGGTATTGGGGAGTTAAAGCTTTTAGGTAAGTGGGATCTTCACACCTTTGATGAAAAACTCATAAAGCGAGTTCGTATAATTAAGCGTGGTGATGGTTTTTATATTCAGTTTTGCGTCAAGATTGATAACAGTCTTGTTGCGCCTGAAACTGATGCTGAAGTTGGTATTGATGTTGGGTTGCAATACTTTTATTCAGATAGCAACGGCAATCATGAAGAGAATCCAAGGTTTTTAAGCAAAGCAGAAAAAGATATAAAACGTTCTCAACGTAGGATTTACAAGAAAATATCGGGTTCATCTGGTAGGAGAAAAGCGCGTGGTGTTTATGCCCGCAAGCATCTGAGAGTAACAAGACAAAGGAATGAACACGCAAAAAGACTTGCGCGTAACTTGTGCCTCGAAGACCGCTATGGTCGTCTTGGAAGACTTAAATGTAAGGGGCTTGGTGAGAAACCATAAGCTAGCCAAGAGTATTGTTGATGCGTCTTGGTATCTTTTCCGCCAATGGCTCGAATATTTTGGTAGCAAACTCGGTCGTGAAATAGTCGCAGTTCCACCACACTATACATCTCAAGAATGTAGTAATTGTGGAGTTAGAACTCAAAAAAGTTTAAGTACTCGAACACATTCTTGTTCCCACTGCGGACACACCGAGCAACGTGATATCAATGCTGCCAGAGTAATCCGTCTTCTGGGCTAAGGCTACCGGAGGGCATCCGGGAAGTAACGATAGTGGAGATGTATCCTCTACTAAGGTTGGTCGTAAGACCTGCCAAAGCAAGAAACGTCTGTGAAACTAGAATCCCCCGGCTTCTAGCCGTGGGGAGTGTCAATAAATCGGAACCTCGGCGATTACTTTTAATTTTTTAACTTTTTAACTTAGACTTAGCTAAATACAGCTAACAGACGTAACGGTGGTTGCGTCTGTTTCGTTTTTTTTAGGGAGTAGGGAGTAGGGAGTAGGGAGTTAGGAGTTAGGAGTTAGGAGTTAGGAGTTGGGAGTTAGGAGTTGGGAGTTAGGAGTTAGGAGTTAAGAGTTAGGAGTTAGGAGTTAATAAAATATTTACTTGGGAGCATCCCAAATGTGGAAATTTATTTTTGTAGTGCGAGCATCTTGCTCGCTATGTATATCTAGCGAGCAAGATGTATGTCCTCCGGACACGCCCTCGCCGCACGCGACCCGGGAACGCTAACGCACTAGCAAATCGTATTTTTGCAAAATCGGGATGCTCCCATTTACTTTGCCTTCCTTGATGAAACGATCGAAAGAAAATTTTTAGTAAAACTTTGATTAACAAGAAATTAAACAAACTAGGTTTTCATGAAAACACAACTTTTTTATTGTGCGACGAGCAAGAAATGTCAGATAAACCTCTTCTATCCCCTGTTCCCTGTTCCCTATTCCCTACTCCCTACTCCCTATTCCCTGCTCCCTACTCCCTATTCCCTGCTCCCTACTCCCTATTCCCCCTAAACCCGCCTATTAAAAGATATCAATCTATTCAAACTTATAAGTTATTTTACGCAATCTTATATCATACATTGATATCTACCCCTATTCTTAAGATATTTTTACCAGTTTACGAAAGTTAACAATATGTTATCCAATGATTTACGTAAGTTAATGGGATTTAATAATCAGAGAAAAAGTGACCTATGATACAAAATATGTCAATGCATTTTACTGGCTACGGAAATTATACAGATAGCTGAGATTGATGAATAATGCTTTATATCAGGTTATGTATGGTTTGTAACCATCTTTAAGTTGCTACAGCAATTTATCCGAAGGTTTTTCTTTGTAAGTAGTGTTTTAATTAACTAAGTAATTAATTTTCTGTTTAAGAAATTGTTAACAGCAAGTAGATGTCTAGCTTTTTTGCTGTAATTTAATTTGTATATAAAGCTATTGATTTAAGGTTTTTCTTAGTTAAATATTTTTTTTGCTTGTTCCCCTACGGACAGATGCGCTATCGCGTAATGATTGCTATAGATAAGTTATTCAATCTACCAACCTATTTACAAGGCGGCTACAAAGCCTGCTTAATATAGGGATTTTACCTGGTTAAGAATGTTGATAAAGTTCCTTCACAAAACATGGCTGCAAACAAAATATTAATGTTATATTTAATACTGAAAAGAAATATATATAGTAGAGGTAAATCTTATGTCATAAAATAATGACATATTTAATATATCTTTATATTTTTTGAGGTTTAATAGCGCCAAAATGGATTTAGTTCCGTATAGTAAATTACAAAAAAATAGTAATAACGAATTGGTTTAAAACCATGTTCGTTCTGGGTAAATTTTGGGAATAATACTTACGTGTAAAATAGTGAGATCTAATTATGAGTGTGAATACGGTGCCTTCTATCAATTACTCCTTAGACGTGATTCAGGATGAAGCACGACGATTGGTTCAAAAAGGGGTAGTCAGCCGACAACAGCCGATATATACGCTATGTCAATACATACCCGCAAGAGAGTGGGTTTGTATCGAGTGCGAGTTGGAAAAATGCGAATTTTTACTGCGCGATCGCATAGCGGATTTGATTGGTAGAGAAGTTTGGGAAAACGACTAATTTATAAGTCGCGCCGGTATATTTTTTAGTAGTGAGGTATTTCTGGTTAGCGATGGAATCAAGTTAAATAATATTGAATGCTGGTAACAGCTATAGAATCTCTGTTTTTAATCCGAAATTCCCGTCCAAATTTGTTTTGATATGATTTTTAAAGTCAGCGCGTCCCTGCGTTAGTCATTTAGAGCCGTTAAAGGTTCGAGTATGGCTTTAAGTTTGGGGATGTGCTGTCTTTTTTTGCAGTACTAAAATATCGTATTTATTTAGTGGTATTGTAATTTAACTTGTTATGAAGTAAAAGTCAAGCAATTTTAGCTGTATTTTCTATTATTTATTTTTTGTTTCAGGCATAAAATATTTTAAACCCCTCTAAGAATAAGAAAGGGCTTGTCTAAACCTACTGATTTTTTGGCGTTGCTGAATTAATCAGCAACGCCGATTTTTTTGTTATGGTAGTTGGTTTCGATAGCGGTTGTTAGAGACAAGCCAATATTGCAAGCAGAAGATTTACATAAACGAATATTCTTGCATATTTGAGGAGAAATAATTATGAATGAAATAGCAGATAAAAATACTCT
>JBCCLY010000495.1:0-3877 GCA_039026655.1 Cyanobacteria bacterium P01_C01_bin.38
AGGAGAACAAACATGGCGAGGAATACGATAGGTTATGCCACGGTATTTTGCAAACTCAGTGGTTTTAAATCTAGACTCAGAACAATTGCTTTCGTAAGACAAACCGCGATAAGTTAATAACATCATTCAATCCTCAACCAAATTTAGTAATAGTTATCTGTTGGAATTCAAATTCCTATAGCATTAGTTGTTTTTGCTATATATACATATAGGAGTCAATTATTTAACTTATGCAGTTTAAGATAATTCGTATTTACATCAATATAAAAACGCCCTCACCCTTGAAAGGTGGGGCTACAATTACAAATTTTCTCCCCCTGCCTCCCCTGCTCCCCCTGCTTGCCCTAACCATTCAATTTTAATGAGACAGACAAAAGAGGGTATTGATACCTTTTATTACCTTTTATTCAATCCACCCGACAACGATTTTCATCATTGCAACCAAGTTTTTCCTGACGTTGTTTAATTACAGTTTCTAAATTTGGCCTTCCTGTTAAGCGTAAACGCAAATCAGCCCAAATACCGTAAATAAAGTTGGCGATCGCCCCTAAAATAGGCAGCTTAGTAATCGCGTAAACCCAACCCATTCCTAAAGCTTCGTACACTCTGCGGAATACTTCCACGTTTTTAATTATTGTACCGTCGGGTAGAATGCCGTGAATTCTCCCCATCGCCGTTTCAAAATCAATACCAGCGTTTTCTTCAGGATTGTAATCATCTGCTGCAATATCTACAAATGCAACTTTACCTCTACCAGCATCCTTTTTTTGTAAAAAATTGACTTCCCGCAAGCATAAAGGACATTCACCATCGTAAAGTAGTTTGATTTCCCAAGGTTGGTTGAGGGTTTGGTTGAAATTGTTTGCGGTAGTGGTTGAGGAAGACATTAGCGTTAATTTAATTTGATTTGTATAAGTTGGATATGTGATATCTATATTGTGACAAATTGTGAAGAAAAATGAAGGAAGTGTTTTCTCTCACACTCACTCGGGGTTGCAAACCCTAAGCTGATTGGCATTCCGATAAATCTGACATCTTGCACCATTATCAACACCGCCGGGGGTTGCAAACGCTCTCGCTGATTGACATTCCGATAAATCTGACATCCTGCACCATTATCAACACCGCCGGGGGTTGCAAACCCCCGTCTAATAGCATAAGTCCTATAAATAGGACTAGATAAGGATTTTAGTCTACTTGAGTAGACTTGAGCTATTAGCCGCTTGATTTGCAATCCCAGGCGGTTTATGAAGCATAACGATAATGTGTCAGAAACCCGGTTTCTTGTTTGTTGGATAACGAGATAACAATGTTTTCACGACTAGAAACCGGGTTTCTTTGGATTATCGCAAATTATTTTATAAGAAGTTAAATAAAAACAACTTCCTAAAGATATAAGTTTATAGAAAGAAATTGTCTTTTTTCTCATTTTTATCTCTCTATGGTTATCTTAGATAAAAATTGATTAAAAAATGTTACAAAGTTTAGTAAAATACTTCTAATAATAAAATAAGTATTTCTTCCTATTGATCTTATGGCGGAACATTTTCCTTGGCTCACCGCAATAATTTTATTTCCACTTGTTGCTTCTGCATTCATACCTTTGATACCGAGTAAAAGTGGTAATCGCGTGAGATGGTATGCCACCGGGGTGGGGATGGCAGATTTTATATTGATGTGCGTTGCCTTTTGGCGGAATTACGATGCAAGCAGTGCGAGTTTTCAACTAGCGGAGAGTTATGCTTGGGTTCCTCAGTTAGGTTTTAACTGGGCTGTTTCTGTCGATGGTTTATCTGTACCTCTGGTTTTGTTGGCGGGTTTTGTGACTACCCTGGCAATGTTTTCAGCTTGGCAGGTTGACCGCAGGTCGCATTTATTTTACTTTTTGATGTTGGTGCTGTATTCGGCACAGGTTGGGGTATTCGTTGCCCAAGATTTAATGTTGTTCTTTATTATGTGGGAAGTTGAATTGGTTCCCGTATATTTACTGGTCAACATTTGGGGTGGTAAGAATAGACGTTATGCTGCAACCAAGTTCATACTCTACACCGCAGCCGCTTCGATATTTATTTTAGTTGCGGCGATCGCGATGGCTTTGTATGGCGGCGACAATGTAACTTTTGATATTGCAGCTTTGGCAACGAAGGATTATTCGTTAGGTTTTGAGTTGTTATTGTATGCAGGATTATTGATTGCATTCGGCGTTAAATTAGCAATCTTTCCTTTACATACATGGTTGCCAGATGCTCACGGTGAAGCAAGCGCTCCCGTATCGATGATTTTGGCTGGCGTGTTGTTGAAGATGGGTGGTTACGGATTAATAAGATTGAATTTGGAATTGCTTACCGAAGCACACATTTACTTTGCGCCGGTTTTAGCAACCCTGGGAGTAATTAATATAATTTACGGTGCCTTAAATTCCTTTGCTCAAACTCATATGAAACGACGTTTGGCTTATTCGTCAGTTTCTCACATGGGATTTGTATTGTTGGGAATTGCTTCCTTTACCGATTTGGGAATTAATGGTGCAATGTTGCAGATGATTTCTCACGGTTTAATTGCATCAGTATTATTCTTCTTAGCTGGGGTGACATACGATAGAACTCATACCATGAAAATGGATGAAATGGGTGGAATTGGACAAGTAATGCCCAAAGTATTTGCATTATGTACGATGGCAGCAATGGCTTCATTAGCCCTTCCCGGAATGAGCGGATTTATCAGCGAGCTTTCGGTATTGGTTGGTGTAACTACCAGCGATATTTACAGTTCAAGTTTTTGTACGGTGACAGTTTTCCTAGCTTCAGTAGGGATTATCTTAACTCCGATTTATTTACTTGACTTGTTGAAGCAAGTATTTTACGGCGAAGGGAAAGTTGTTTGCGACATTGGTAATGCCAAATTTGAGAATATAGAAGCAGAAGGTACAGCTTGTTTCGGTACCGATTGCGTTTTACCAGGTGAATCGATTTATCGGGATGCAAGTGCAAGGGAAGTGTTTATTGCCGCTTGTTTCCTAATATTGATAATTGGAATTGGGTTTTATCCTAAAGCTGCGATGGGGATATATGATGCCAAGACAGTAGCGATAAACGCTCAGGTGAGGGAATCTTATACACAAATAGCAGAAAGTAATCCCGGTGTTTATGCTAGAGGAAATGCAGCACCTAAAATTGCAGAAGCCGAAGTTGTTCCGGTTTTAGGAGCTTTGAAATAAGGATTTGGTGTTACGGGGAAAATTGAATAATTAACAATGTAGAGACGTAGCAGTGCTACGTCTCCATTTTTTTTTGGGTGGTAACTAGTACTCGTTTTCAATAAATATGATGGGTTAGGGGGAGCAGTGGGAGCAGGGGGAGCAGAGGAGGCAGGGGAAGAAAATAATAAAACCCTCTTTTATAAACCCGTCAAAACTAATGAAAAGGAGTACTAGTATTCCACCACATAAGTTATGAGGGGTGTCACAATGATATTTGTAGGTTGGGTTGAACGAAGTGTAAGCGGAGCTTTCTCGTAGAGTAACCCAACACCCGAGTTGGGTTGCGCTTCGCTTAACCCAACCTACAAAGAGGCTTTAAAACCCATCAAAATTAATGTGGTCGAATACTAGTACTTCACCACATTAATTCTGCGGGGTTACAACAACTTATTCGTAGGTTGGGTTGAACGGAGTGAAACCCAACACCCGAGTTGGGTTGCGCTTCGCTTAACCCAACCTACAAAGAGGCTTTAAAACCCCTCAAAATTAATGTGGTCGAATACTAGTACTTCACCACATTAATCTTGATGGGTTTGTAGTTGGCGATTCATCGCTCCGAAGGACTAAAGTCCCAACTACGAGCGTTTCGGTGCTGCCTTACTGAAGTCATAACGCACC
>JBCCLY010000496.1:0-3868 GCA_039026655.1 Cyanobacteria bacterium P01_C01_bin.38
TAGTTTCAAGATATTTACTTTTTAATCCTACTGCCATTTTTTTCTCCATTACCCTGGTCTTGGTCAGGGAATAAAATTATTAATAGAAAGGTCAAAGGTCAAAGGTCAAAGGTCAAAGGTCAAAGGTTTAAGGTCAAAGGTCGAAGGTGAAAGGTTTAAGGTCAAAGGTTTACTAATAATCAATTTAAATTATTAACTCCTAACTCCTAACTCCTAACTCCTAACTCTTAACTCCTAACTCCTAACTCCTAACTATTTGTCTAAGATTTCCCCAGTTTTCTTTAACATTCGGACTTTTTTACCTTCTTGGGTAAAGGTGTAACACACGCGAGAAACTACGTTTTCCTTGGTGGAATAAAGCATCACGTTAGAACTGTGAATGGGAAATTCTTGGGTAACAATTCTTCCAGATTCACCTTCTTGTTGTGGCTTTACGTGCTTAGTTTTTACGTTTACACCCTTGACAATAACTTTACTATCTTTAGGAATTGCCTGAACAATTTCACCAACTTTGCCTTTATCTTTACCTGAAACTACCTGTACGGTATCTCCAGTTTTGACGTGCATTTTATGAAATTGGGGCTTTGTTTTTTTCTTAACTGCCATTACAGTACCTCCGGTGCCAGAGAAACTATTTTTGTAAAGTTTTTCTCGCGCAATTCACGCGCTACGGGACCAAATACCCGCGTTCCTCTAGGATTTCCATCCTGGTTGATTATGACTGCGGCATTATCATCAAAACGGATAGTCATGCCACTATCACGATTTACGCCTTTTCTGGTACGGACGATTACAGCTTGAACCACATCTGACTTTTTGATAGCCATATTCGGTTGAGCATCTTTGACTACGGCAACAATTTTATCGCCAATGCTGCCATAGCTACGATTTCCAGCACCCAGAACGCGGATGCACATTAATTTTCGGGCACCGCTGTTATCTGCAACATTAAGGTAAGACTGGGCTTGTATCACAATTTTTCTCCGTTATAAAGTTGCTAGCTATGTAACAACCGCTAATTATTAATTATTCCTACTGCTGAGGACTTCTTTTATTTGCCAGCGCTTAGTCTTACTCAGGGGTCTTGTTTCCTGAATGCGGACGCGATCGCCGATCTTACAGTTATTCTCTTCGTCGTGAGCTTTGTAGCGTCTGGTTGTAACTACAATTTTTCCGTACTTCTGATGGCTATCGCGGTTTTCAACGGCGACTACTACGGTTTTGTCCATTTTGTCGCTTACCACTAAGCCAACTCTTTCTTTAATAGCCATTAGTTGTTAGTAGATAGTTGTTAGTAGATAGTTGTTAGTAGATAGTTGTTAGTAGATAGTTGTTAGTTGTTAGTACATAAACGAATACTAATAACTCATAACTCATAACTCATAACTCATAACTACTCATTGCTAGAGCGTTTGCGCTCTCCTTCAACCGTCATTAATTGAGCTAAACGGTGACGTAAGTGTTTAAACTGTGCGGGTTTTTCTAATTGTCCTGTTGCTTGTTGCAAGCGCAAATCAAATAACTGCTTTTTGGTAGAATTAATTTCTTCCACTAGTTGCTCGTCACTCAAATCTCTTGCTTCTGAAATCTTAGGAAAAGGCATAATCTATGAAGAAGACTCCTGATGATCTTCGCGGGCAATAAACTTAGTTTTAATTGGTAGCTTATGTGAAGCTAAACGCATTGCTTCACGAGCAGTTTCTTCAGCGACACCAGCAATTTCAAACATGATTCTTCCTGGCTTAACTACGGCTACCCAATATTCTGGATTACCTTTACCAGAACCCATTCGGGTTTCCGCTGGACGCATGGTAACTGGCTTATCGGGAAATACTCTAATCCAGATTTTTCCACCCCTACGAACATAACGAGTCATTGCTCGACGAGCAGCCTCGATTTGACGTGAGGTAATCCAAGATGGTTCTTGAGCTTGAAGAGCAAATTCACCAAAGTTGATATTACAACCTCGTGTTGCTAATCCTCTCATCCGTCCGCGATGTTGTTTGCGGAATTTAGTTCTTTTAGGACTTAACATTTTTAGTTGTTAGTTGTTGGTTGTTAGTTGTTAGTTGTTAGTTGTTGGTTGTTAGTTGTTGGTTGTTAGTTAGCACGTTTATTAATGAACTACTAATTACTAACCACTATCCACTAACCACTATCCACCTAATTTTCATTTGAACGGTCTTCAAAAGATGGACGACGACGGTTTTGACGACGACGGGGTTCGCGTTCGTTTCTAGGATTAGAAGTTGGTGCTTCTTCTTCTCCAGGAATCACTTCTCCTTTAAATACCCAAACTTTAATGCCAAGAATACCGTAAATGGTCTTAGCAGTTACGTAGGCGTAATCGATGTTAGCTCTTAGTGTATGTAATGGAACTCTACCTTCACGAGTCCATTCTGTACGAGCAATTTCTGCACCGTTTAAGCGTCCGCTAACTTGAATTTTGATTCCTTGTACTCCAGCACGCTGCGCTCTTTGAATAGCTTGACGCACTACTCTTCGGAAAGAAACCCGTCTTTCAAGCTGTTGGGCAATATATTCGCCAATTAAAAAAGCATCTGCATCAACGCGCTGTACTTCAACTACATTGATACGAATCTGACGATTACCGCCTAATTCTTTTTGCAGTCCAGAACGCAATGCTTCAATACCTTGTCCGCCTCTACCTACAACCACACCTGGTCTAGCAGTACGTACTTCTAAATCGATCTGATCTGCTTTGCGCTCAATTTTTACTTCGGAAATACCGGCATTATTTTGAGCGTTTCTACCCAGCTTATTCTCTATATACTGGCGCAGTTTATGGTCTTCTTGAAGTAATTCTGGATATCGAGAAGGATCTGCAAACCAACGAGATTGGTGTTCTTTTGTAATTCCAAGGCGAAATCCGATTGGATTAATCTTCTGTCCCACTTAATAATCTCCTAATGTTTCTTAGCACTCTATTTTTTACTGAAAAAATTTTAGATTTTGGATTTTAGATTTTAGATTTGGTTATGTATATATGATTTCAAACAATAAAAATTTGATAGTTCAAAAATCAAATCTGATTTTTCATGTCTTTGGCGATCGCCTACTACGCTTAATCCAAATATGTCAAGCACGGACACGCTTCGCTAACGTAAATCTAAAATCCAAAATTGACTGACTTTTGAGTGCTTACTCTGCTGCTGGATCGGTGGATACTGCAACAGTTATATGACACGTGGGTTTGCGAATTTGATAAGCACGACCCTGCGCTCTGGGCTGATAACGTTTGAATACTGGGCCTTGATCTGCAAATGCTGTAGAAACTATTAAAGAAGCTCTATCTAGTCCTTCATTATGTTCGGCATTCGCAGCAGCACTTCTAAGAACCTTTAATACTGGATCGCAGGCTCTATAAGGCATAAATTCTAAAATAATCAATGCTTCTCGATAGGAACGTCCTCTAATTTGGTCAAGTACTCGACGTACTTTAAAAGGCGACATCCGGATATATCGAGCAACTGCTTTTACTTCTGTAGTATCGGTAGCCATAATATTTTTCCCTTAATTACTAATTGCATTAGGCTATTAGCAATATCGGTTATCTTCCTCCTTTTCTATCTCTAGCGTGACCTCTATAAGTACGAGTAGGAGCGAATTCTCCTAATTTATGACCTACCATTTGGTCGCTGATAAAAACGGGAACGTGTTGTTTACCGTTATGAACTGCGATGGTATGACCAACCATCATAGGCAAAATAGTGGAAGCTCTTGACCAAGTTTTGATAACTTCTTTTTTATTGGTTTCGTTGAGCTTGTCGATTTTTTTCAGTAAATGATCCGCAATAAAAGGACCTTTTTTAAGAGAACGACCCATAAGACAATTTTGGATTTTAGA
>JBCCLY010000497.1:0-3865 GCA_039026655.1 Cyanobacteria bacterium P01_C01_bin.38
GCTTAAATAAGAAGAAATTGCTTGGTCATACTCAGAAGTATGCAAAAATCCTTTTAAGGCAGCCTTTTGACGAAATTCGAGTGAAGCTTCACCATTATTTTGACGCAATTCCTGTAAATATTCTTCATACTGCGCCGGATTGCATAATACTGTAAGATGAGCAAAGTTTTTTGCAGATGCTCTTAACATTGCTGGCCCACCGATATCAATTTGTTCGACGGCTTCTGGTAAAGTAACTTCAGGTTTGGCTATAGTTTCCTCAAAAGGGTAGAGATTTACAACTACCAAATCTATGGGACGAATTTGATTCTCCTGTAAATCCGCCACATCTTGAGAATTATCTCGTCTGGCTAAAATACCGCCATGAATTCGCGGATGTAAAGTCTTTACCCTTCCGCCCAAAATCTCTGGAGAACCCGTATAATCGGCAACTTTAGTAACAGTTAACCCGGCATCTTTTAAAACTTTAGCGGTGCCTCCACTGCTGATAAATTCAAAGTTAAACTCTGATTGTAAACTTCGAGCAAGTTCAACTAAACCTGTTTTATTCGATACACTCAGCAGTGCTAGACGCGCCATAATTGATAACTTTCCTAGAATTTTAATTTATTGACTGGGAAAAGAATATTTTAAAACTAAGTGGGTATTTGGGAATAGGGGATTGGGCATGGGGCATTGGGCATGGGGCATTGGGGATTGGGCATTGGGCATTGGAAATAGGGAATAATAAACAATATTAATTTTGAGAAAAATAAAAATATACAGATAACTAACAGCATTCTCAACAAGTTTAAAGAAACCAGGTTTCTTGTAAGTTGCATCGCAGGATAATAACGTTTTCACCCGAAGAAACCCGGTTTCTGAACCAATTACCAATTACCAATGCCCAATGCCCAATCCCCAATCCCCAATCCCCAATTACCAACTACCAACTACCAATCCCCAATTACAGTAATATTATTATTGCAAACCGGATTTCTTCATATTGACTGATGGCTAAGGCTTTAGATTTTATTGACGTACCGCCAAATGGGGAAGCTAAAAAAGGATTAATCGTTATTTTGCATGGTTGGGGTTCCAATGCAGAAGATGTGGCATCAATAGTACCTTTTTTACAATTACCGGAATATCATTTTGTATTTCCTAATGCACCTTTTCCTCATCCTCATTCACCCATAGGTAGAGCATGGTATGACCTGAGTCGGGATAATATGTATGAAGGGTTAACCCAAAGTCGGGAATTGCTAATTGACTTTTTGCATTCTTTAGAAAACAGCACTGGGATACCGTTGAAAAAAACAATTTTGAGTGGTTTTTCTCAAGGAGGGGCGATGACTTTAGATGTAGGATTAAAGAGTACGGCCGCAGGTTTAATTTCTATGAGCGGGTATTTACATTCAGATATCCAAAATCTTGAAACGACCGCAAATAATTTTCTACCGCCGGTGTTAATTATGCACGGAAAACAAGATGAAATTGTGCCTTTGCAAGCTGCTCAAAAAGCACGGGATGCATTAGAATTGCAAGCAGTTTCTTTAGAATATCGTGAATTTGATGGAGGACATCAAATTACTTCTCAAATGCTGGATGTCGCACGTACTTTCGTTCTGGCCAAGCTTACCTAAATAAGGTTACAAAAGCTTTACAAAGTACAGTGAAATTCCGGTAGAAAATTCACGTAATTTGCGTCTATGAATGAGTAATATAGATTGTGTGGATGCGTTAAGCGCAAATTAACCCATACACAATGGTGTTGCTACTTACGGGAGGGGCTTGAAAATGAAGACTTTGACCATTTCTAAAACCGATATTGCCACCATGACTGAACAAGAGGTGGATAAATTGGCAACACGTTTGGAACAAGATAACTACAGTAATGCCTTTGAAGGTTTGGATGATTGGCATTTACTGCGAGCGATCGCCTTCCAACGTCCCGAATTAGTAGAATCCTACATCCACCTTTTGGATTTGGAAGCCTACGACGAAGCGTAATCAGTTTTCAATTATCAATGAACAATTATCAGTTACCAGTTACCGTAAGACTTGGGTATATAAGTTTTACAATATTAGTTGATAAACTGTTCACTGTTCACTGTTAACTGTTAACTGATAAATGAAACGGGTGTTGATTGGTGTTGGAGGCGGTATCGCTGCTTATAAGGTTTGTGAAATTGTCTCTACTCTTTTTAAATCGGGGGTGGAAGTACGGACAATTCTTACCAATTCCGCACAACACTTTATCACGCCTTTAACTTTCTCTACTCTTTCTCGTCAGTCTGCCTATACTGACGAGAATTTTTGGAATTTTGGTAATTCTCGCCCTTTACATATCGAGTTGGGAGAATGGGCGGATGTTTTTTTAATTGCTCCCTTAACGGCGAATACTTTGGCAAAGTTAGCTTATGGAATGGCTGACAATCTTTTATTAAATACCGTTTTAGCTTCAACTTGTCCGATTTTGCTGGCTCCGGCGATGAATACCGATATGTGGGAACAAGAAACGGTAAAACAGAATTGGCAAAAAATTTTAACTTTAAATCGTTTTCATACTTTGGAAACCGCATCGGGATTATTAGCTTGCGATAGAGTTGGTGCGGGAAGAATGGCTGGAGCTAGTGAAATCGTTAGTCACGTACAGTCGTTGTTGCAAACTAACGGAAAGCGAGATTTTTCTGGTAAAAAGGTTTTAATTAGTGCCGGAGGTACGCGAGAATATTTAGATCCGGTAAGGTTTATCGGCAATCCAGCTACAGGTAAAATGGGATTGGCTTTAGCGCGTGCGGCTTTACATCGCGGTGCTGATGTGACTTTGGTGCGGGGTGCGGCAAGTTGGGATATTCCTTTGGGAGTTAAAGGGATAACTGTAGATACTGCTGAAGAAATGCGTTTTCAGATGTTGCAGTGCTTGCCAGATGCAGATGTAATTATTATGTCGGCGGCTGTTGCGGATGTTAAGCCAAGGGAATATAGTTCGCAAAAGTTACCAAAAAATGCGCTTCCGGAAGCTTTACTTTTAGAGAATGTGGGAGATATTATTGCTGAATTGGCGAGTTGTAAGCGTGAAAATCAGAAATTGATTGGTTTTGCGGCTCAAACTGGGGATATTGTGACTCCAGCTAGGGAAAAGTTGCAAAGGAAGAATTTAGATGCAATTGTTGCTAATCCTATAGATGAAGTTGGTAGTGGATTTGGTAGCGATACGAATAAAGCTATATATATAGATAGGTATGGGAAGGAAGTTGAAATTCCGATGTGTTCTAAATTGGAAATGGCGCATCGGATTCTGGAGTTAGGAGTTAGGAGTTAGGAGTTAGGAGTTGTAGGTTGGGTTAGTTTGTAGGTTGGGTTAGGTTCACTTTTGAGATATGGTTTTAAGCGAATAATTTATGTTTGAACCGTAACCCAACATTCTTCTGATCGATTTTTAACAAAATTTATCTGTAATCATGATGTTGGGTTACGGCACGATAATAAAAATTCTTGTTACAAGTCAAATTTACCAACTACCAACAACTAACAACTAACAACTAACTAAGATTGATTCCCAGCAACTTGATTTACTTGTTCGATAGTCAAACCTAATAACTCGGAAACTTCTTCAATGCTCATGCCGCGAGCTAACATTGCTGGTACAAGTTCTAATTTCACTTCCTGTTTACCTTCTTCTCTTCCTTCTTCTCTTCCTTCTTCTCTTCCTTCCTCTTTAGCTTCTCGATAAACTCTAGTTTCTTCCAATTTAATCCCTAACATTGCTTCTACCTCTTCCCTACTTAAGTTGGAAAATTTATAAACTGCTATTGTCGTAATTATATCTAACAAGTTTTTTTGAGGAAGTATATCGGTTTCTTCCTGTTTGACTCTCTCA
>JBCCLY010000498.1:0-3858 GCA_039026655.1 Cyanobacteria bacterium P01_C01_bin.38
GTAGGAACTGGCGTTGGGGTGTCGGTTCCCGTCCCCAAAACTTTCCAAGACGGAGTTCGGAATTGTCAGTTAAAGAATAATAACAAATAATACAAAACTCTTAACTCTAACTCGTAACTAATTTATTTACAATTTATTTACTTCTTTTTGCGTCCTGCTGTGGGATCTACAGGCTCTAACTCACTAAATCTGAAGGTAATCAATTTATCCCAATTACCACCTTCAAATAGTACAGCTACTTTACCATCGCTGACTCGTTGGACAAGCCCTTCAAAACGGTAATAGGTATCTGCGGGGTTTTTAACGCGAACGGTTGCTCCAGGCAAAATCATAATTTTACTATGCACGAGTTATCAGTTTTCAATTATCAATTATCAATTATCAATTATCAATTATCAATTATCAATTATCAATGGTTAATTATCAGCGAATAGTAATCGTAGGTTGGGTTGAACGGAGTGTAAGCGGAGCTTTCTCGTAGAGTAACCCAACACGGATGTTGGGTTGCGTTTCACTTAACCCAACCTACTAAGAGATATCCTACCCCGCAGAATTAATGTGGCGGAGTAATAGCTATTGATAATTGATAATTGTTCATTGATAATTGTTCATTGACTGCTAATACTTATTTAAGTTGCGGAAGTTGGCTACCGATTCAACTAAGCCAATGGCTAAAAAGTTAGCTAACATTGCCGAATTACCATAACTCATAAATGGTAGAGGTATTCCTGCTACTGGTGCTAAACCTATGGTCATTCCAATATTAACAGCCATCTGGAACACAATCATTGCCAAAACGCCGATTGCTATTAATGAGCCGAAATTATCTTTAGCCGTCAAAGCAACATGGAGCAATCTTAGACAAATTAAACAAAATACCAGCATTAATACCAAACAGCCGATAAAACCGAATTCTTCGCCAACTGCTGAGAAAATAAAGTCGGTATGTTGTTCGGGAACGAAGTTTAATTGAGTCATCGGGCCGTTAAATGGACCCCAACCAAACCATTTACCGGCACCAATGGCGATACGAGATTGAATTAAGTGATAGCCGGTTCCCAAGGGATCTAATTCCGGATTTAGAAATGAGGTGATTCTACCTTTTTGATATTCTTTGAGTACGTTATTCCAAGCAAAAATTCCTAACTCTCCACCCAAAAGATTCAAAGCTAAAGCCCCTATACCTCCTAAAGCAAATCTTTTTCCAGGAAGCGTTAGTTGCCCTATCAAGCCCATTGCAAACGACCAAATCAAACCCAAAGGTGTAAAAAATATCCCTTCAACTAATACGTATGGTTCCGGCCAAGGCCATGAAATACTAAATAAAATCGCCGCTATTACTGGAGAAACTAATAGTATTAACCAGCCTGGATTGGCGTTTGCCCAATACAGCATTGCTAATACAATCGCACCAAATACCAATGACGTTGCTAAATCTGGCTGCAAAAATACTAATCCCCAAGGAACTGCCGTTATCGCCAAAGCGCGGAAAAAGTTGGGAAGAGTCGAAGCCGTGCGCTTGTTTAAAAGTGCGGCTAAGGTAATAATTGCTCCAATTTTGGCGAATTCCGACGGTTGAACGTTGTAACTACCAATACTAATCCACCGCTGTGCCCCTTTAGCACTTACACCTATAGCCATTACCGCAATCAAACCGGCATTGGTTAAAGCAAAAGTAACCCAGTGCCATTGTCGCAAACCTTCATAACGACTACGAGCTATTAATAACGCGATAAAACAGCCCACAATTGCCGATAATAAGTGCGACAACCACTTAGTTTGTCCTTGGCTGATTTCCGTACTGAAAATCATGAAGCCGCCAAATATGCTGACGGCAATGGGCAGCAAGAATAGCAGTAAGTCTACTTGATGCCAGGGCTTAAATAAATTCTGCCAGCGATTTCTGTTTCGTGAGTAGCGTGACTTTTTTAGTAACATCTAGCCTTGATAATAACTGAGCGATTAAAATACTTGATAATTGCGTCTTTTTATCTTTATTCTCAGTACTCGTACCGCTACCCAGACAGAAATATATCGAATTTTTATGTCAGGGCAGCTACTGATACTTTCCCGGCGATCGCCAAAGCAATTTCTGTTAAAGCTTTTGCTGAAGCTGAATCTGAGTCGGCTACAACTATGGGTACACCGTTGTCACCACCAACTCTTGTAGATATTTCCAACGGTACGCACCCAAGTAAAGGTATTTCTAATTCGGCAGCTGTTTTTGAGCCACCACCGGAACCGAAAATATCATACTGTTTATCTGGCATATCTGGGGGTATAAAATAACTCATATTTTCAATAATCCCCAAAACTGGTACCTTCAATTGCTGAAACATCCGCAAGCCTTTACGAGAATCTAGTAAAGCTACATTCTGTGGTGTAGTTACTATGACTGCACCGGCGATGGGTACTGCTTGTGTCAATGTTAACTGAGCATCACCAGTTCCCGGAGGCATATCCACAATCAAGTAGTCGAGTTCTCCCCATTGCACTTGATACAAAAACTGGCGAATAACTCCATTGAGCATTGGACCGCGCCAAATTACGGGCTGATCTCGGTCGATCAGAAAACCCATCGAAACTAATTTGACTCCATGATTAAAGGCAGGTTCCAATATTTCACCTTTTTCACCTTGACTCACTTTTATTTGAGCAGATTCGAGACCTAACATTGTGGGGTCGTTGGGGCCGTAAATATCAGCATCGAGCAAACCTACTTTAGCTCCCGTTTGTGCTAAAGCTACCGCGATGTTTACAGCTACCGTACTTTTACCGACACCACCTTTGCCGCTAGAAACAGCAATAATATTTTTGATCCCAAACACCCCATTACGGTCGGGTAAACTTTTCTGTTGCGGCGTTTCGGCGGTAACTTCTACCGATACATCAGTAACGCCTCTGAGTTTATTAACAGCTTTTTTACAATCTTCAACAATAAATTCTCGTAAAGGGCAAGCAGGCGTAGTCAAAACCAAAGTAAAGCTAACCTTGCCATCATCGATTTTGACATTACGAATCATATTCAATTCCACCAGACTTTTACGAAGCTCCGGATCTTCCACTGGCCGCAATATTTCTAAAACCGAACTTGCCGAAAGAACATCTTGCATAGTATTTGCACTCTTAATGTTGAAAACTTTTTTAACAAAAAAATATTATCTAATTTTATAGGTAATAGGTAATGGGTAGTTGGTAGTGGGTAATGGGTAATAGAGAAGATTAAATTACCAGTGCCCCACGCCTTATTCCCAACTACCCTTCGGGTTCAACAGTCGCTCATGGGGGAGACCCCCAAGACCGCGCTGTTTCACCAATTACCAACTACCAACTACCAATCCCCAATTCAAAATAATTCCGATTGCAAGGTCGATTTTTTTCTAGATACTGCTTTAATTGCAGCTTCTTCAACAGCTTCGATTAAAGCCCGCGCTACTTTGTCTGCATAAGGACGAGAAAAAGACCAAACTAAGGGAGATAGCCAACCGCGTAAAGTAACGGAATAAGATAAACAACTACCGCAAACTGTGGATTCTATTTTGTAACTAATTCGTTCTTCTACACCGGGAATTGCGAAAATTCGCACGCTCAATAATTCTCTGGGATTGACGCGCTCGACGAAAATCCGAATTGGAATTGGTGAAAGACGGGTAACTGCTTGGTAAATCAATCCTGGTTTGGGTACTAATCCGTAAGGTACGTTGGTACTTTTAAATAATGGATGCCAGGAAACATCTGCCAAGTCAACAACTTTATGCCATATTTCATCTACAGAAGCAGAACTAATTTCGCGATAACTTCGTACCAGAGAAACGCAAACTCTACGACGCTTGCGGTTGATAAATTTCGATAACCAAC
>JBCCLY010000499.1:0-3834 GCA_039026655.1 Cyanobacteria bacterium P01_C01_bin.38
ATCTGATAATTTACGTCCGGAAAGCTTGCCGTATTCGTCAAATTTTTGTACCGCATAATAAACATCACCTTGCGACGGATAAGCATATTCTTTATGCTCCAATTCGTGAATTAACCGCTTAATTCCATCCATTGTTTGGGTAGCGCGGGGATATTCGTCGGCTTCTTTGACGTTCAAACGCGCCATATCGTCAAAATACGCTTTAATATACTTTTCGGCTACAGCTTCCATCGATGAGCCTTCTTCCCTGGCTCGCTTCAAAATTTTATCGTCAACATCGGTGAAATTCTGCACGTAACGCACTTGATAACCGCTAAATTGTAAATAGCGTCTTACTACATCCCACACAATGCAAGCTCTAGCATGACCCAAATGGCAGTAATCATAAACCGTCACGCCGCAGTAATACATCTTAACTTTCTGCGGTTCTACTGTTTTGAAGGGTTCTTGGCGACGGGTAAGACTGTTGTAAACTGTTAGGGTCATGACCAATTGATTTTAGATTTTAGATTTGGGATTTTGGATTTTAACAACGGATGCTTTTGTTTGGGATTTTGGATTCGATTATAAGTTATAAGTGGTTTCAAGCACTGTGTTTCAAGTAGATCGAAAAACTTTAAATCGTCAACGATTATCAAATATAGATACGCAATAATTAACATAAAGCGGTTTTGCGTTATCACCTACGCTACATTATTATTTTTAATTTTTTTCTCACTTTCTCAATTCTAATTAATTCACTGTTCTCGCCATGCAATCAACAGCAACTTCAGATCGGGCAATGGAAGAAACGAAAAAAGGATTGCCAGTCACAATTATCACCGGATTCCTCGGTAGCGGTAAAACAACTCTACTAAATCATATCTTGACCAATCAGCAGGGTTTGAAAACTGCTGTTTTGGTAAATGAATTTGGCGAAATTGGCATTGATAACGAGTTGATAGTTTCCACCGACGACAATATGGTGGAGTTAAACAACGGCTGTATCTGCTGCACCATTAATAGCGATTTGGTGGATGCAGTTTACAAGGTGATGGAACGCCAAGATAATATCGATTATCTGGTTGTGGAAACAACTGGTTTAGCAGATCCCTTACCCGTTGCATTAACCTTTTTAGGAACCGAATTACGAGATTTAACTCGTTTGGATTCCATTGTAACTATGGTAGACGCTGCTAATTACAGCATGGATTTATTCAACTCCGAAGCTGCTTTTAGTCAAATTGCTTACGGTGATGTAATTGTTCTCAACAAAGCCGATTTAGTTAATGAAGCCGATTTAGATTCTTTGGAAGTAAAAATTAAAGATATCAAAGAAGGAGCAAGAATTCTCCGCACCACAAAATCCCAAGTTCCTTTACCTTTAGTTCTCAGCGTCGGTTTGTTCGAGTCGGATAAGTATTTCGACGCTGCCGAAGAACATAACCACGACCATCACGACCACAATCACGACCACCACGAACACAAACACGAACACGACCATCACGACCATTCAGAATGCGGTCACGACCACCATGACCACGACCACGACCATCATCACGACCACGACCATCATTCACATCACTTAGAAAATGATGGTTTTACATCAGTGTCATTCGTATCCGAGAAACCGCTATCTATCCGTAAATTCCAGTATTTTCTTGATAACCAGCTTCCCGACAACATTTTCCGTGGCAAGGGAATACTCTGGTTTGAGGAAAGTCCTAAAAGACATATTTTCCACCTTTGCGGTAAACGCTTTACCCTTGATGACGACGAGTGGAAAGGTGAAAAGAAAAATCAATTAGTATTAATTGGTCAAAATCTTGACGAAGAAGGTTTATTAAAGCAGATACAAAACTGCGTATTTGTGCCTTCTGAGAACAAAGATAAAGTTTTCGGAAAATAATACAGGATAAATTTTCGTCCCATCTGGTAAATGTAGAGACGCGATATATCGCGTCTCTACAATCATTTTCACACACCCTACATTTTTGATAACTGATAACTGTTCACTGTTCACTGTTCACTGATAAATGCGCGTAATTATCCAGCGAGTTACATCGTCTCAAGTCACCGTTGATGGTGAAATTATCGGCAAAATAGGCACGGGATTAAATTTACTGGTTGCCATAGCCAATACCGATACGGAAACAGAATTAGATTGGATGGCTCGAAAATGTTTGGATTTACGGTTGTTTCCAGATGCTGAAGATAAACCCTGGCAAAAATCTGTAGTAGAAATCGGTGGCGAATTATTAGTTGTTAGCCAGTTTACCCTTTATGGTGATTGTCGCAAAGGTCGTCGTCCTTCCATGAGTCGTTCGGCATCTCCAGAAATAGCCGAAAATCTATACAATTGCTTTGTAGAAAAGCTACTTACTAGCAGGTTGCGGGTAGAAACGGGTAAATTCGGCGCAACGATGCAGGTTTCAATTGAAAACGATGGGCCAGTAACTTTAATACTCGAACGAGAAGCTGAGTTAGGAGTTAAGAGTTAGGAGTTAAGAGTTAAGAGTAATGGGGAGAAATCCAACTACCAACTATCAATTACCCATGCCCAATCCCCAATCCCCAATCCCCAATTACCAACTACCACTCCCTTAAACAAAATATTACACCTTGGTTCTAAATGATGAGAGAATTATAGTTTAATCATTTGAAGATTTTAAATTACAAGCATCATGGCAAAAATACAGTTTTCCAGAGGTGTCAACGAACAAGTTATTCCAGAAGTACGCTTAACACGTTCTCGTAGTGGAGATAGCGGTACTGCAACGTTTATTTTTACAAATCCGAAAGCTTTAGACGAAGGAAGCACGGATGAAATTACTGGAATGTACATGGTTGACGAAGAAGGGGAAATCGTCACTCGCGAAGTTAAAGGTAAATTTATCAACGGTAAGGCGGAAGCTTTAGAAGCAATTTATTTGATGAAATCTGCCGAGGAATGGGAGCGTTTTATGCGATTTATGGAACGCTATGCCGAAGAAAACGAGTTAGGGCTTGATAAGAGTTAGGAGTTAGGAGTTAGGAGTTAGGAGTTATGGGTTAGGAGTTAGGAGTTAGGAGTTAGGAGTTAGGAGTTGATAGTTAATAGTTAATAGTTGATAGTTAATAGTTATTTATTCTTCTCCCACTCCCAATGCCCAATCCCCAATCCCCAAACATATATAAATTGAAAAACAATCCTCACTTTTGGTAAGGATTGTTTAAATATCATTTATTCAATTGTTTGAAAGAAATCTACATCTGAGTAATTGCGAAAGCTACAGAAGCTAGTATTGCAGCGATAATATAAAATACACCAACTACCAGTAATTCTGACCAGCCAGAAAGTTCTAAATGGTGATGTAAGGGTGCCATTTTGAACAAGCGCTTTCCTTTTCCATCTGGCCCTTTTGTGGCTTTGTAGTAACTTACTTGTGCCATTACTGAAAGCGTTTCTACAAAGAAGATGCCGCTAAGAATAAACAGCGCAACTAAAGTATTAGACAAAAGTCCAACCGCTGCTAAACCTCCTCCTAACGCTAGGGAACCTGTATCTCCCATGAAAACGCGAGCGGGGTTGCGATTGTGCGCTAGAAATCCTAGACAAGCACCGCTAAAAGATGCACAGAAAATCATCAATCCAACTGAAGTTGGAGCAACAATTGCAGCTAAAGCTAATAGAGCGATCGCCGCAGTACCGGCAGCTAATCCATCAACACCGTCAGTCAAATTAGTAGCATTGCTTTCTGCCACCATTACGAAACAAGATAAAGGTAAAAATAGCAACCACCCTAAAGGCAAAGAAAAGCCCAAGGGAAAAGAAATACTCGTAATAGTAGAAGGCTGACTAATAAATAACCATCC
>JBCCLY010000500.1:0-3828 GCA_039026655.1 Cyanobacteria bacterium P01_C01_bin.38
GTCTTCTCCGTTATCTGCTGTGAAGTAAATAATTCCATTTATTTCAGTTAATTGTGAAGGATTGGAACCGATAAGAGGGGAATTGAAGTTGGTTAATTGTTTTGGTGTATTCATGTTTCTATTTAAATTATTTTCTTAAAAATTTTTATTGCTGCAAAAAAAGTAAATGAAAATAAGTGCAGCAATTTGATGACTGTTTTACGAGCATTTTTGGCGCGGGAGCAGCAATTTGATCGCTGTTTTACGAGCATTTTTGGCGCTAAAGCGCAACTACGAACGAACAATCTAATATCTATTGTCCGGATAATTAGTATAAATTTCAATGATGATTATTCTGATTTTTTTTAAAAGTTAGCTTTAAGAATAAGTTGTTTAATATAATTTTTTCGGCTTTTACTGAAAGAATTACTATTTAATTTTCTCAAGTTATAAATACGCAAATTAGAGTTAACTTAAGTATTGTTATGCATATAGCAATCCTACATGAGTCGTGAGAAAACAAGGTGCCAGAAACCCGGTTTTTCCAAAAAACCGGGTTTCTAAAATCTCACAAGTGATTTAGGAATGCTATAAAAAAAATAAAGACGCTGCATTGCAACGTCTCGATATCAAAATTAATAGTTCTCTGTTCCCAATTCCCTATTAACCATTCCCTTGCATATCTTTAGCGTTAACAAATTTGTCTGGTGTATCGATTGCGGGAAGCTGAATTACTTGTTCTAAAGTTGGTCTTTTTTCTACTTTAAATTCATCTAATTTAACGGCTTTTCCTGTTTTAGATGATTCGATAATTGCACGAATTATCCGAACGTCTGCTAAACCTTCTCTTCCACATGGTTCGGGTTCTTTATTATTTAATACGCAATCGGAGAAATATTGAATTTCTGCACCAAATTGATCTCCCGCAGAAAAGGATTGCTCTTGTTTTTCGCCGTCTACAGTAATTTCTTGTTTCAAGTCACCTGCATAGGTATAAGCGCTATCCATTCGCAAGTCACCTTTTGTACCTACTACTCGAAATGTTGCTGTTGAAGCAGCACCGAAGCTACTTGTAAAACTTGCTAATCTTTCATTAGGAAAACGCATAACAACGCTTGTCATTTCATCTACTTTTGCAAAGCGTTTTTCGCCGTTGTTAGCAATAAATGCAAATACTTCTGTTGGCTCGTCTTGGAATAAATAACGAACTGCATTAATACAGTAAATGCCCATATCGTAAAACGAACCACCACCGTTTTCAAGCGGCTCTGTTAATCTTACATTTCCTTCGGCAACCTGTTGAGAAAATACAGAATCAAAAAAGCGGGGTTCACCAATTTTTCCCGACTGAACTATGTTTACTGCTTCCATGTTTGCTTTATCAAAATGCAAACGATAAGCAATCATTAATTTGACGTTGTTTTCTCTTGCAGCGTTAATCATTTGAGCGCATTCATTCTCAGTAATAGCCATTGGTTTTTCACAGAGAATATGTACTCCTACTTTTGCCGCTTTTACTGTATGTTCGAGATGCAGATGATTTGGAGAGCCGATGTATACTGCATCAATATTTTCCTTTTTTAAACATTCTTCGTATTGTTCGTAAGTGTAAGCAGGAACATTGTACTTTTTACCAAGTTCTTTACGTTTAGTTTCATCACCAGAAATTAATGCAACTAATTCAGAGTTATTAGTATTAGGAAATGCTGGTAAAACGTCTTCTTGAACAATCCATCCCAATCCTAAGACTGCATAGCGTATTTTGTTTTTATCTTTTTGTGTCGCCATAGTGTTTACCTATTTTTGAAACTGTTTATATCAATCGTTTCAATCTAAACACTTGAGCTTGTTACATCCATCTTCCCATCGATTGAAAACAGTTTGAGCATAGTATCTGTCTACAGGGGAAGCGTGAAAACACAGTTGGTGATATGGCTAAAGTTTTTTTATAACTATTTAATATATACGTTTTTGCTTTGTGGCGATTGATAAAATTAAAACTATAAAGCAAAAAGGGAAGACAATTATCAATAAACAATGAACAATTATTAATTTTGATTGATAATTGATAATTGATGACTGATAATTGATCCACCACAATGCTCGCTTAAATTACTTTGAGTTTACTTTCGAGCAAAAATCAATCAAGAAAATTTTCGGAAATCTTATTGTGTTTAGTACTTAAAGCGTCTCTTACGCTGCTTGGATCTGGCGATCGCCTTGCGCTTATGTTTTTGTAGAGGCGTTTCAAAATGGCGATGTTTCTTAATATCGGGCATGATACCAGCTTTAGAAACTTCGCGCTTAAATCTACGCAATGCTGATTCGATTCCTTCGTTTTCGCCTACAACTATTTGGGTCATTCTTTCTCCTAATTATACGGTTACACTGTCTGATAAAACGATTAATGCTACCGTGTCAACAGTAGCATTAACCGCGAGCAAAAAAAGGGCAAACTAATTGTATGCCCTTTATACTCAAAAGTTAAATAATGTTTCAATCGAGTAAGGTAATGTCTATTATATCGTTCGACATTACTCACTTACCACCTACCGCCACCACCGGAAGCGCTTCTTTCTGGTTTTGGCTTAGCTTTATTTACTCGTAGACTACGCCCCATCCACTCTGCGCCATCAAGGGATTCTATTGCTGTAGCTTCCTCTGCATCAGAACCCATTTCAACAAATGCAAAACCTCTAATACGTCCTGCTTCTCGATCCATTGGTAAATAAATGCTTTTAACTTCTCCATATTCGAGGAAGACTTGCTTTAGCTCATCTTCTACAACCTCATAAGAGAGATTGCCTACGTAAATCGACATACAACGTCTCCAGAATTAACAATGTGATGAGATTTACATCCGGAGAAGTCTGCAATACATAATCAAACAAACTGAACCACCGAACTCAATCTTCTGACTTATACCATAGCATAAATAGTTGGGCTATGTTGCTTCAATATAGTGCAGTTGTCATCAGCATTTGAACGGAAAAATTCTGTTTTATGGAAGAAAATACCTGAATATCAATATCCGCAACAATTATTAAACAATAATTTAGATTTTGCGGAAAGTTTAGCAAAACAATAACTTCTTTCCCACAACTTTCCACAAAACCTTTAACCTTTAACCTCTAACCTTTAACCTGCTTGATGACTCGATCCACAATCTGCAACGCAGCATCTACTTGTGCTTCCGTAACAATCAACGGTGGAACAAAGCGGACAACTTTCGCACCTGCTGGAGCTAAAAATAAACCTTCTTCCATTGCTGCTTTGACTATATCAATAGCATTGAACTCAATCGAAGCTTGTAATTCCATTCCATTAATTAAACCCCAACCGCGTACTTCGGCAATATATTCGGGATATTTGGCAGCAATATTTCGTAAACCTTGGCGCAGTTGTTCGCCTCTTTGACTTACGTTTTGTAAAATATTCTCTTTTTCTAAAGTTTCACAGACGGCGATCGCCACGCCACAAGCAAATGGATTGCCACCGAAAGTACTTGCATGATCTCCTGCTTGAAGTACGTTACAGAAGTTTTTTGTCATCATGGCACCGATGGGGACACCTCCACCTAAACCTTTGGCGCTGGTGAAAACGTCTGGCTCAACTCCAAGCTGTTCGTAACCCCATACTTTACCTGTACGCCCCATTCCTACTTGTACTTCATCGAAAATTAATAAAATACCAGTTTCATCGCAAATCGAACGCAGCTTTTGAAAATATTTTACATCTCCAGGACGAACGCCGCCTTCTCCCTGCAAAGGTTCTAACAAAATAGCGCTGACTGCATAATCACCTTCATCTAATTCGCTAATTGCTGCTTCTACCGCATCAATATCGTTA
>JBCCLY010000501.1:0-3819 GCA_039026655.1 Cyanobacteria bacterium P01_C01_bin.38
ATCAGTACCGTTTTCGCCTAATAATTGATTGGCTAATGCAGCACCCAAACTAAAAGGTACGCTTTCGTAAACAGTTTTACCTAATGCTTCTTGAAAGGAAACTCCAGGTGCTAATTCTCGCAACAGTAGCAGCATACAAGCTGAACAAACTAAGCCGATTCCCATTGCTTCTATTGTTTCTGTGATTTCTTGGTAACGACGATTGAAACGTTTGGGTTTACGAAAACCTTCTGTACGCATGAGAAGATATACAACGATAAATGTTAATACCAGTGCAATCAACATCATCGCTGGTGTTGCTGATGAACCTATCCACCATACTTCCATCGTGTAAAGCAAGGGAATACCGAATAAAAAGCCGCCACATCCGCCCCTAACGATGTCATTTATCTCACTTCTCCAAATATTTTTTCGGTGTTTTCTTTTAGCTTTATTTCTGTATTTGCCGCAGATTCTTTTTAGCGCATTATTTTTCATCTGCTACATCATTTAAATTTGTTTTAATTGTGGTTTAATACTATCGCTTCTAAACTACAGCTAATATGACTCTAAAGCTTAAAGTTAAGATAAGTTTATTAAGCGATTATTTTCATATTATCATTAATAGTCGTTGCTTAAGCTGTAAATCGGTTTCACGTAAAATCTGATTTCTTGGCAAAAAAAATTGGCTTTTAAGCCGAAAAAATGCTTTAAATTAAGTTAATCTATTTAGCTCGATCAAATTTATAGTTAATGAAAAACTGCTTAGTGCCTTTGTAAGATACTAAAAAATAAGAAACCCGGTTTTTTGAAAAAACCGGGTTTCTTAATTACGATAAACTTTTTATAAATGCTATCTATATTTTAATTATATTCTTCTAATTATATTCAACAATTCCACCTCCATCACCACCTTCTCGATCTTTGATAGAGTAATCAAATGGATTAACAACGTGTCCTCTTCCCGATGAATCGTCACCGAAAATATAAGTAGCATTAGGAGTATTGCAAGTTCCATGTAATCCTAATCCATCTTCTTTCTCAACTTTTAATTTGTTACAGTATTCCGAAATATCTTTGTCATCAAATCCTTTAAGATTAATATCTGTTAATTCAAAATCAGGGGTGTAAGCATAGGAACCAGTTAAAGTTTTTCCTTCATGCAAACCAGAAGCTATATTTACTTTGAAATCTACTTTCTTAGTAGCATCGGAAGTCGCATCAGCAATATTATCTTCTGCTGCTTTCTCGCAGCCAAAGGATAAAGTAATAACAGATATGGTTAGAGCGGTTGTAGCTAACCCTTTCAATAGTTTGAGATTAAACATGATTTGTAATTCCAATAATAATTTTTCAGTAATTTGTAATCTAAGAATGTAATTTAAGAATATTAACTAACAGCCGTACTCGCGAATTTTACTTAACTCGAACCAAGTGCGATCGCCAACTATTCCGTCTGTAACTAATCCGGTATGCTGTTGCAAATCTTTGATAGCATTTTCTGTAACTACACCAAAATATCCAGTAATTGCAGATTGAAAAAACCCAGACCATAAAAGCCTTTCCTGAATTTTTTCAACTAATTCGCCTTGACTACGTTTTTGTAATAACGGCATATCTACTGGGGCACCTTTATACAAACATTGCCAAGTATTTTCATCAACTATTCCGTCTTCGGCTAAAAACATCCAGTAATCAAAACAATTAACAGCAGCTGTAGTTTGAGGCCCAAATATACCATCAACTTTACCGAAGTAGCATCGCCAATGCTTTAACAATTGTTGTAATTCTATTACTGCTTCACCTTTAGAACCTTGTTTTAATACGGGTTTATTGAATTGAACTTCAGCAGCATGAAAGTTAGAAGTAGTAGTCATGATGTTTGTAAGTCGTGGTTAATTAGTTGATGTCGGAATTGCTGTATTTTACGCTGACGGATTGAATATAAAAGATATAAAAATAATGGTTGTAGTAATGAGAGCAGTTGAGGAAAATGTCAGTTAAAAATCTCCGTTAATGTCGCGACAATAAACTGTATCCCTTTATTAAAAACTGTTAAGTACTAACTGTTGGCTGTAAAAATATTAATTCTTAGTTTCGATATGGAAGGCTACAGAACCCAGTTTGCTGATTCCGGATAGAGAGTAAAATATTTTTGGAGATTAAAAATACCTAAATCATTATTTTCAAGTCATTAAAAACATTTATCTTTTATATTTCATACTTGATTATTAATATTTGCCGTTCGCAGTTAGGATAAAAGATAAGACTGGGTTTTCTTTCCTACCAAATTTTTCTTATGACAACTCTCATTTATAATTCCGATTTAACTCTGAGTGCCAAACAAACTCGACTTGCAGCTATGAAGCTAGCGGTTTTATCTACTGCTGCAAAAAATGAAGCTATCGAGGCGATCGCCATTGCTTTAGAATCAGCACAAGATGAAATAATTCAAGCAAATATTGCAGATTGTGAAGCTGCCCAAAGCGAGGGAATTGCCAAGCCACTTTACAAGCGTTTGCAGTTAGACGAACATAAATTAAGAGATAATATTGCTGGAGTAAGGGATATAGGTAAACTTTCCGATCCTGTTGGCAGCATTCAAATTCATCGTAAATTAGACAATGGTTTGATTCTTAAGCGCGTAAGTTGCCCTTTAGGAGTTTTAGGGATAATTTTTGAAGCACGTCCGGAAGCAGCAATTCAAATTGCTTCTTTGGCGATAAAATCGGGTAATGGTGTAATTCTGAAAGGTGGAAAAGAAGCGATTCGTTCTTGTGAAGCCATAGTTAAAGCGATAAAAAAAGGATTATCTCAAACAACTGTCTCGCCAGATGCGGTACAGTTATTAACTACCAGAGAAGAAACCATAGAACTTTTGAAATTAGATAAATATGTAGACTTAATTATTCCCAGAGGTTCAAATTCTTTCGTACAGTTTGTCCAGCAAAACACTACAATTCCGGTATTAGGACATGCTGACGGAATTTGTCATCTATATATAGATAAAGCCGCAGATTTTGACAAAGCGGTAAATATTGCAGTAGATTCTAAAACTCATTATCCAGCAGCCTGCAATGCAATCGAAACATTATTAGTTCATCAAGAGATTGCATCAACTTTTCTACCCCAGGTAGCCCAAGCGTTACAAAAATTAAACGTAGAATTGCGTGGAGACGAAGCAACTCAATCAATTTTATCTAACATAGTACCCGCAACAGAGGAAGACTGGGAAACAGAATACAGCGATTTAATTTTGTCAATAAAAATAGTTGATTCTTTACCAGAAGCCATAACTCACATCAACGAATACGGTTCCAAGCATACCGACGCAATAGTCACAGAAAATATAGAAGCAGCAGAAAACTTTTTGTCCTTAGTAGACGCAGCAGGAGTTTACCATAATTGTTCCACCCGTTTCGCAGACGGTTTTCGCTACGGCTTCGGCGCAGAAGTTGGAATCAGCACCCAAAAAATACCACCTCGCGGCCCAGTTGGTTTAGAAGGCTTAATAACCTATAAATATAAAATGACAGGCAACGGGCATATAGCCAGCAACTATACAGGTGAAGATGCTAAGCCCTTTTTGCATAAAGATTTATTACAGTGAACAGTGAACAGTGAACAGTGAACAGTTAGGAGTTAGGAGTTAGGAGTGAGGAGTTAGGAGTTAGGAGTTAGGAGTTGGGAGTTAGGAGTTAGGAGTTAGGAGTTGGGAGTTAGGAGTTTTTCAATGCCCAATGCCCAATGCCCAATGCCCAATGCCCAATGCCCAATGCCCAATGCCCAATGCCCAATGCCCAATGCCCAATGCCCAATGCCCAATGCCCAATACCCAAT
>JBCCLY010000502.1:0-3798 GCA_039026655.1 Cyanobacteria bacterium P01_C01_bin.38
GGTTCCGATGAGCAATTTTGCGGAGTTGCACCAGAAGCACAATTTATTATTGTCAAAACCGATTTACAGGATGCTCACATTGCTGATGCAGTTCGCTATATTTTCCGAGTTGCAGGTGAAATGGGGCTGCCAGCGGTAGTAAATCTGAGTTTGGGCGGACATGCTGACGGTCATGATGGTACCGATTCTCTTTCAAAAATTATCAACGCTGAAACTGGGCCAGGAAGGATTGTTTGCGCTGCTGCGGGTAACGAAGGTAATGACAATATTCACGGTCAAACTACCGTCTCTTCTGGTGAAATGAATACCATGCGTTTTTCTGCACCATTAAATCAAGTAGGAATAGTATGGTTAAACGGTTGGTACTCCAGAGACTCCGAATTAGAAGTTTCGGTGCGGAGTCCCAACGGTTTTGTGACACCTTTCCAACCAGTTATTACTGACGACAATCCGGCACAGGAATATAACTTATCCGATGCAAAAATAGAAATAGTCACACCGGGCAAAGATCCAATGAACGGTGATTACAATTTCTTTGTACAAATTCGCGGTAGTGGTGAAGGGCAATTTAATCAACCCGTACCCGGTGGTGTGTGGCAGTTGCGCTTACGCAATAAATCGAAGGTAGATACCCGTGTAGACGTTTGGACTTTAAGTGATGCGAGTTCTGTATTTTTTACAGGTAAAAGTATCGCTGATTGTGTGAAAATTGGTTCTCCCGGATGTGCAGCAAGTGCCGTTACAGTTGCTTCGTATACTACAAAGGCAAAATATATTGATATTGATGGTAAAGAGCGGGAAATGGGCTTAGAGCTAGATACTATTTCAGAATTTAGTAGTGAAGGGCCTTTACGAAATGACGCTCAAAAGCCGGATATTGCCGCACCCGGAGCAATGATAGTTTCAGCCCTTTCTAGCGATGCTGATTTGGATCGGTCGATGATTATCAATCCCAAGTTTGTTGCATTAGCTGGTACGAGCATGGCAACACCTTTTGTTACTGGCTTAGTAGCACTACTATTACAGCGCAACCCCAAACTCGATCCAGAAACCTTGAAAGAACTACTTTACAAAAATAGTTCTATCCCAGGAAAACAAAAAGGAGAATTTGATAATAAATGGGGGTTCGGATTAATTAACACCCAAAATCTGTAAATTTTGGGAATTAGGAAAGGCGGATAAAGTAGTGGGGAATGGAGAAAAAAGATTAACTCTTAACTCTTAACTCATAACTCCTAACTCATAACTCCTAACTCCTAACTCCTAACTCCTAACTCCTAACTATTCTTCAAGTATTTTTAAGCCGATCAATCTAATTAAGGTCTACATAACGATGGATTGGAATTAACTTTATACTTGATAGGCTTAAAAAGGGGCAAGTAAGATTACTATTACCTGCCCCTTAATTAATAAAACAGTTTATGAACTTTAGTAAGCTAGATACCGCTCTGATATTGGCACTGAAAAAAATTGAAGATCGATCAAAATCTTCTTTAGTAGTTTTTATTCATGTCGAACCGAATCTCGATTCTAAGGCAACTGCTATTTTAAAAGGTAATGGTGTCAGTGGTATTACGGCCCAAAGAGATGTGTTTACAGCAACACTATCGCTGAATGCAATTTCTCAGCTTTCAGAACAGCCTTGGGTCAAGTATCTCAAGCTTTCTGGAGAATTGCGTTTGCTAACTGGGGACCCCGGATAGTAGAAATGTAGTTACTTGATAATTTGTAACGTCAATTTATACATGAAAATCTATTTCAAAATTATTGAAAGTCTTATTCTCACTACAGTATAGTGTTTTCATTAACTTACCTTAATCTTTGATTCCCCCCGTGCGAGCTGTCACACACAGTCATAAACTGATTAGTGAAAGCAGATAAGGCAGTCTGGAGAAATATAAATGAAAAAAGTTTTAGGTATCATTCTTGGTGGTGGTGCGGGTACCCGTCTTTATCCGCTAACAAAGTTCCGTGCTAAACCAGCAGTACCGTTAGCTGGTAAATATCGCCTCATAGATATTCCGGTTAGTAACTGTATCAATTCAGAAATATTTAAAATTTATGTTTTAACGCAGTTTAACTCGGCTTCCCTAAACCGTCACCTTGCTCGTACTTATAGCTTTGCTGGCTTTACCGAAGGTTTTGTTGAAGTGCTTGCTCCACAGAAAACCCCAAGCAGTTCAAATTGGTTCCAAGGTACTGCTGATGCGGTGCGTCAATATCAATGGCTTTTTGAGGATTGGGATATAGATGAATATCTGATTTTATCAGGCGATCACCTCTATCGCATGGACTATCGGCAATTTGTCGAACGCCATCGGGAAACTGGGGCTGATGTTACTTTATCCGTAGTTCCAATGAACGAACGTGGTGCTTCTGCGTTTGGCTTAATAAAAATTGACGATAGTGGTAAAGTTGTCAGCTTCAGCGAAAAACCCAAAGGTGAAGATTTAAAGAAAATGGCTGTTGATACAACTGTACTGGGCTTGGATGCAGATCAAGCTAAAGAAAAGCCATACATAGCCTCGATGGGGATTTATGTCTTTAAAAAACAAGTTCTACTCAACTTGCTAAACCAATCAAAAGACCAAACCGATTTTGGTAAAGAAATTCTTCCTAGTGCATTAGATAAATACAACATTCAAGCTTACTTGTTCGATGACTACTGGGAAGATATTGGAACCATCGAAGCGTTTTACAACTCAAACCTAGCATTAACCGAACAGCCCAGACCACCTTTTAGCTTCTATGATGAAGAAGCGCCGATTTACACTCGTTCTCGTTATTTACCTCCTTCTAAGCTATTAAATTGCCAGATATCACAATCGATGGTTGGCGAGGGTTGTATTCTCAAAGATTGCCGGATTGTGAATTCAGTTTTAGGAGTGCGAACCCGCGTTGAATCTGGATGCAATATCGAAGATACTTTGATTATGGGGTCGGATTTTTATGAGCCTTATGCAGAACGTCAGTCTGACTGTAGTGACGGTTCTGTAAGTTTAGGTATTGGGGCAAACACCACAGTTCGGCGTGCCATTATTGACAAAAACGCCCACATCGGTTGCGACGTAAAAATTATTAACAAAGATAACGTTGAGGAAGCCGATCGTGAAGAAAAAGGGTTCTATATCCGCAGCGGTATTGTAGTAATAATCAAAAATGCGGTGATAGCAGACGGAACAATTATTTAGTGATGGAGCAATCGCAAAGATTAATGTTCGGGTAGCATCAAAGCTTTTAGTAACATATCGAACAAAATAATCTCTCGAACACAAGGGCACAAGGGAATATATAAAGCCCTCTAGTATTCTCACAAGCCAATATTGCTGGGTGGAGGCAAGCAGGGGGAGCAGGGGAAGCGGAGGGAGCAGGGGAAGAAGGGACTTTTTGTTTTCACGATACACCCCGCAAAGTTTCCTTGGCACAGTACTAGTCTCAAATATCTAATTAAGATTCAACCCCCCTTTTTTAAGGGGGGCTTTTCTAAAATCTATGAGTCAAAATATAGGCGTTGCTGAATCCCGGTATGAATTTGAATGTAGACACGCGTTAGCGTTCATGCGGAGCGTGCGGCTCAGCGTGCCCGCTAGGGCATAATATCGCGTCTCTACAAGCGTTTCGGTTTTCAAGTCAACCCGTTTCATACATCAAATCAGCAACGCCAAAATATATCTCCACTGGATTGGACGATATTTATTTTTCCGATGCAGATATTTTAACCTCAATTTCAATAGTACGGAAATTTCACTGCTTCCGACTAGCAAGAACCGCACCTAGTAATTATTTAATGTTTGTTAA
>JBCCLY010000503.1:0-3798 GCA_039026655.1 Cyanobacteria bacterium P01_C01_bin.38
AGCGCGGTGTTGATGTTGTCGCTTGGGAAAGTTTTGGTAAAGGCTGGGTGACTGATGCGCTCAAACAGTTGAAGCTCGAAGATATCAATACTTATGAAGCCGATTACGGACAACTTCCCGATATGCAGGCAGTTGATACCGACAGAGATGTGGTTTTTACCTGGAACGGTACTACTTCTGGCGTTAAAGTTCCCAATGGTGATTGGATAAAAGATAATCGTCAGGGATTAACAATTTGCGATGCCACTTCTGCCGCTTTTGCAATGGAAATTCCTTGGCAGAAAATTGATGTTTTGACTTATTCCTGGCAGAAAGTCATGGGTGGTGAAGCTGCCCACGGTGTAATTATTTTGTCTCCAAGAGCGGTTGAAAGATTAGAAAGTTATACGCCAGATAGACCTTTACCAAAGATTTTTAGGTTAACTAAAGGCGGTAAACTTATCGAAGGAATTTTTGAAGGTTCGACAATTAATACACCATCAATGTTATGTGTTGAAGATGCAATCGATGGTTTAAAATGGGCGAAATCTATTGGTGGTTTATCCAAATTAATTGAGCGTTCTAATAATAATTTACAAGTTTTAGAAGATTGGGTTACTAAATCTGACTGGATTGATTTTCTTGTAGAAGATAAATCGCTTCGTTCAAACACTTCTATTTGTTTGAAGATTGTCGATAAATGGTATAAATCTTTATCGAAAGAAGAGCAAGCAGCTAAAGCCAAAGAGTTAGTATCTTTGATGGCTAAAGAAAAAGTTGCTTACGATATCGGTTCCTACCGCGATGCACCTCCCGGATTGCGGATTTGGGGTGGTGCAACTGTAGAATCTAAGGATATGGAAGCTTTAACCCAGTGGTTGGATTGGGGATTTGCTCAGATAAAGCAGTAAAATTTTTGGTTGGTATTCCAAATTTGTAGAGACGCGTTAGCGCAGCGTGCCCGAAGGGCATTATATCGCGTCTCTATATTTGGTTGAGTGGGAACTAGAAATAAGAAAAATAGTCCTATAGGTAGATGGATTTCGTTTCAAAATCTACTGCGAGAAATTACACAGATATTAAATAAACTTCTTCCGGGTTATACAAAATTTCAGCCGTATCATATTAATAGTGGTAGCGGTAAATATTTATTTTAAGTATTACCAAAAACCAACTATAGCTCAATTTTTAACACGAGCTTTTAGCAGCTAGAAATGTTGGAATATTCCTGACTGTAGGGTGTGTTTATAGAAAAGCAAAAAACATATTCATAGGTGAGACAGGAGAAGTAAATGAAAGATTCTACAGCAGTTCCATCCAGTTTTTCATTGGAAGAATGGATTAATAATCCGCTCAAAGATGCACAAATTTCAGAAGATATTTTAGAAGTAGATTGGATGCAAAACTCCTCAGAGAAATCAGAACCTTTCGATAACATTAACGACACATACGAAGAAGCCGATGAAGCCTATGAAATCGAATGGGTAAATCAAGAATTAGGGGAACAAAGAAACTTAACCCTTAAACAAAGAAGAATTTTAGGCAATCTTTACTATCACTGGAGAAGTTATAAAGAGTCTAGCGGGCAAGGTGGAGAAGTATACAATCACGTACCCTGCCGCACAAAAATGCAAGGGCGATCGCCAGATGTTGCATATATAACGCCGCAGTTAGCAGAGCATTTCGGCGATTTAGAAGTATTTCCTCAAAGTTTTCCATTAATAGCCGAAGTAGCTTCTCCTGCCGACTTGGCAGAAGAATTGATTGCCAAATCTCACGAGTACTTACGTTCTGGTAGCGAAGAAATCTGGTTAATCTTCCCCGAAAACCGCTGGATTATTATAATTACCGAAAACCAAAAACTTATATTTGGCTCCGGAGACATTGTTTATACTCAAAGACTCTTGAATGGTTTTAGCGTTGAGGTGGATGAGTTATTAGGATAAAAGAGTTAGGAGTTAGGAGTTATGAGTTAGGAGTTATGAGTTAGGAGTTAGGAGTTAGGAGTTGAGAGTTAGGAGTTAGGAGTTGGAAATATCTTTGCATATCAAAATATCAAAAGCTAACTATGTTCTTTTCTGTAGTTAGAGTGTTTTGCTCGCTATTATATTCAATAAATCAACTATATTTCTCGCTATTGCATATCTATCAGAAACCCGGTTTCTTGTCCGTTAAATGACGAGATAATAGTGTTTTCACGAACAGAAACCGGGTTTCTTTGGGCGGCGTTGCGAATGGTGCAAGATATCAGTAAATCAAGTATACTTTCTCGCTATTGCATATCAATTAGATTAGACAGCTAATAACCTAATTTCTATCGAAATAGGGAGCAAGATGCTCCCACTACTCTAACTCCTAACTCCTAACTCCTAACTCCCAACTCCTAACTCCTAACTCCTAACTCCTAATTTCTAACTATTCCCTGTTCCCTATTCCCTTTGGAGTTGAGTGCAATACAAACATTTTGGCTGAAATACAGACGGGCAAGAATGCCCGTACCACAAGAATTTAACGGATACAACCAGATAGATTTACCATGCCCAATTACCAATGCCCAATGCCCAATCCCCCATGCCCAATTACCAATTACCAACTACCAACTACCAAATCTCAATTCCTCTGATATCGCATTCCTGGAAGTTGCGAAACTAATCCCATCAATTCCAATTGCAGTAAAGCGCTGGAAACTTCTGAAGCTGGCATTTTCGTTTGTTGAATTATAAAATCAAAGGGCAAAGATTCTGAAGAAATCGCTTTCATTACCTGGTGCAATTCTGCTGGTAAATCTGGTAATGGCTTCTTTTGCTCCGGTGTAAAATTATTTACGCTACTAAGTTGAGGAATTGCACCTAACATCTTTAATAATTCATCCAATTCTTTGAGAATGGGAGTGGCACCTTGCGAAACTAATTTTAAGCATCCTTGAGAGGAGAAATCATCGAGTCTTCCTGGTAATGCATAAACATCTCGACCAAATTCATTTGCATAATCGGCAGTAATTAAAGCGCCAGATTTTTGAGGTGCTTCCATGACTAATACAGCGCGAGATAAACCTGCAATAATCCGATTGCGTCGGGGAAAATGGGTGCGATGGGGTTGAGTTTTGGTAGGATATTCGCTGACAACAAAACCTTGATGCAAAATCTGTTCGTATAGTTTGCGGTTTTTGGCGGGATAAACCGTATCTACACCAGTACCTAAAGCCGCAATGGTACGCCCTCCGGCTTTGATAGCGGCAGAATGTGAAGCGGTATCAATGCCTTCTGCTAAACCAGAAACCACCGTAAAACCATTTTGTACCAAAGCAGTACTAATGCGGCGCGTCCAGCGGATGCCATATTCTGTAGGTTGTCTGGTTCCCACTATGGCAACGAGGGGTGTTTGCGCCAAGTTTTCCGCTAATTCGACTTTACCAAGATAGTAAAGCACCGCCGGAGGGCTGGGAATTTCTAGTAATAAGCGAGGATAATCTGCATCTGCGGGAGTCCAGAAATTAGGATTTTCTAGTTCGTGCTGTTTAAGTAACTGTTCGGGATTTATTTGGGAACGTTGTTGGATTACCTTTTGCAAAGTTTGATAACCAAAACCTTCCACTTCCCCCAATTGTGAAGAATTTGCTTCCCAAGCAGTTTTCGGCGAATCAAAATGCTGATATAGTCTTTGCAGTAATACTGGCCCAACCCCCGAAACCCTAGACCAAGCCAACCAGTACGCACGTTCTTCCGTCAATTTCCGATCCTCATCGCGACTAGGTTATTGTTCCCAAAAAGTTGATGAAGAGAGAGGGGGAAGAGGGGGAAGAGGGGGAAGAGGGGGAAG
>JBCCLY010000504.1:0-3788 GCA_039026655.1 Cyanobacteria bacterium P01_C01_bin.38
GGCATATGCTTCATTTCCCAGGCTTTGAGTATGATTAAGTATTCGTAAAAGGCTTGTAAGGTACACCAAGCGAATCCGGCACGTCCGTCCAAACAGCCTCCAAGGAGGAAGTACATATAAAAAAATCGTACCAAAGGTCTACCCGGTACTCGTAATGATAAGTTCTTAAGAGCGCGACGACGTTCTACTTCTGTTTTGCCAAAAAATAAATCGCGCCAATTCACGTTTCCTTGTTCTAATTGATGCAGCGTTTCTCTGGCTTCATCAGTAGAATAACGGTTGTGCTTGTCAATCCACCGGCTCAAACCTTTGCCAGAAGTATAATGAGGATAAGTTTCTTTTAAAAAGCTGGTATTTCCTTCACAGACTTCTCTTTCGGTATGACCGTAATCTGTAAACCAGACTTTACCATGACGAAACAGCCGTAATTGGTAACGAGGATATTGAGTACTGCGACGAATCCAAGTATTCATAAACATTACCCGCTCGGCTGCATAATAACCGATGTAGTCGGGGCTTTTTGTTGCTTCCACGCACTCAGCAAACAATTCTGGTGTCATGCGTTCGTCTGCTTCAAGAATATAAACCCATTCATACTTTGGGGAAATATTTTCTAACATCCAAGTGCGTTGCTTGCCATGACTTTCAAAAGCATGTTCTACAACCCGAACCGGATATCTATTCGCAATTTCCACAGTGCGATCGCTACTTACCGAATCCACCACAATAATGTCATCTGACATCATCGCCGACTCAATACAAGCAGCAATATCCAATTCTTCGTTATAAGTCAGTATATAAATAGTAATCATTATAATAGTACAAAAATATTATTAATTAGTTAGGAGTTAGGAGTTAGGAGTTAAGAGTTAGGAGTGAGGAGTTAGAAATTTTAGGAATAAAATCTTTTATCTTGTTAACAGGATGGGAGTTAGGAGTGGTTAAAAGGAATAAGACTATGAACAATAAATTCATAATTCAACTCATAACTCTTAACTCATAACTCCTAACTCATAACTCCTAACTCTTAACTCCTAACTCCTAACTCCTAACTTTTCGTCCCAATCTCTCCTCAACGTGCGGTAGCTTTACGCTTCCCGCCGCCAGAGGTTGCACCTTTATTTTTTAATCCAGTCCAACCGATAATGCTGTAGCCAATGGAAAGCAGTAAGCTGCTAATACCAACTCGCAATCCGGACTTCCAGGCTCTATTTTTAGCTCGTTTTTCGGCAGCTTCTTTAGCTTGACGAATTTGTTGTAACTGTTGAGTCCCAATTTGCTCTGGGTTGTTTTGTTGAGCGATGAATTGATCGAGAACTTTAGGATCTTCCTTTGATTTCTTGAGTAAATCTTTCGTCTGTTGGGGAATATTAGGATTATTTAAAGCTTGCTCGTATCTTGTTTCGTCTTTGAGCAGTTCGGTAAACTGAGCTTTTAGTTGATTCTTCTGTCTTTCTATTAGAGCTTTTCCTTGCTCGCTTTGTAATCGCGATAATTGAGTTTGCACTTGAGTTTCTTCTTGTTGAGCTCTAGCAGCAATTTGTTGAATTTGGCGATCGCTAGCTTGACGCTCGTTATTAAGGTGCAAGGGGAAAATTAGTAAATAGATAACGCCTAAGATGATTGACAAAATTAATGCGGGAAATCTTAAGTCGATACCCGATGTCGAATCATCAAAACTATCAACCCAGTGTCCGGCGAATAGCATACCCAAAGCCACCATAGGCACAATTCCTCGGTCAACAAAAGCCGTTGCTAAACTAGTTTGCCATGCATTATTAGTGGGTTGGAAGGGGATTGAAAGTATTAAAATGTCAACTAGAAAGGACAGAATTAAGATTATCCCTACCACTTTCAAGGTGCGGGAAGTATTTACAGTAGCTAAACGATTAACCATTTTTGTTTTAGTCTCGTATTCAATTACAGCGATTGTCCTACATAAAGTTACTTGAGCGATTGTTGCCAATACTCTAGCTACTGTTGATAAATAAAGTAGATTCAATACAGGTGGAAATTTTAGCACCTATGTTCGAGATTACACCACAGTAGCAAAGGTTATTTTACCTGTCTTCGGCAAATTCTCGTATTAACAGTAACCAGTAAACAGTGAGCAGTGAACAGTGAGCAGTGAGCAGGGAATGGGGAATAGGGAACGGGGAACAGGGAGTAGTGAGCAGGGAATGGGGAATAGGGAACGGGGAACAGACTTATGTTCGTACCCGATAATTGTTAATTGTTCATTGATAATTGTTCACTGTTCACTGTTCACTGTTCACTGTTCACTGTTCTGCCAAATTGGTAAATCCTCCGGTCGGTCTACATCAGCTAAGGTTTGCAAATAAGCAACTGATAAATTGAGTTGCTGGGCAATATCCACAGTTTGTTGTAATACCTTGGCGGTTCCCCAGTCTATGTTAATAAATAATTCTGCGATAGCACGCTTTAAACCAATTAGATAATAGCCGCCATCGACAGCAGGGCCGAGTAATAAGTCGCAATTCTGGATTTTTTCAAAGGCTTCTGCTAGCACTTGGGCATTGACACCGGGGCAATCAATACCGATGATAACTACTTCTTGGGCACCTTTATCAAAAGCACTTAAAAAAGAGTTTTGCATCCGCTTTCCTAAGTCTCCTTCTCCTTGAAGTTGGTAATTCAATTCTGTTCCCAGCCAGTTTTGCATTAACTGTAAATTGCCACCCGCAAACCTAATTTCAAAAGATATTGCAGCCGAACTTTGAAATTTTTTGACTTTAGCTACAGTGTATTCCGTCATTTGACGCTGAAGATTCGCAGCACCTTCGACTCCCAAAGCAGGTATAAGTCGGGTTTTAGTTTTACCTGGTTGGGGATAGCGCGTAAAAATAATTAAGTGTTTTTTGGCGATTTTGGGTGAGCTTACCACGAAAATATGATTTTTAGAAATCTTGTAGGGTGTGTTAGCGACAGCGTAACGCACCATTATTAATAATGTGATGCACCCAAAATACCGAATGTAGAGACGCGATATATCGCGTCTCTACAAGGGTTTCGATTATGCGATAAATCAAATTCATACATTAAATCAGCAACGCCATTATTTATTCATAAAAAAACCGGATACAAATCAAAAATTAAGTACAAGTATAATAGGCGGGCAGGGATGCTCACCCCACAAGATATTAATAACAATAATCGCCCCTTTTTGGTCTATCGCGTTCCTTGGCGGTTCGTATTGCTCCCAAAATAGTAGAAATATAAACGCAGCGTTTGGCTTTACCGCCATGTTTACTAGATAAAGTGATTCTTCCGAGGGGTGGTTTTCTGATAGTGCCTCTGTAATCAAACTGAATATGCCTGACGTTAGTCGAGCTTCGTAAAATCAAGGTAGTTTCTTCATCTAAAACTACGTTAGAGTCTAAACTATTCCAGTTGGCATTACTTGGGTTTACCGTCTCGGGATGAACTGCCCACTGTACAGTATTTTCTTTCTCGCGAAGACTGAATTGCCAAGTGGTTTTAGTTCTTTGCGCTTGTCGTTTGGCGCGAAGTAAACCGAGGTGAACTTTGTCAGAAGCAGAATCGAGGCTACGAGTATTGATAAAAGCCAGCCAAGAAGGCGCAGCTAAAGCAGACAATATTCCAACGGCTGCAATAACTACCAGTACTTCGAGCAGAGTGAAGCCACTGCTAGAATTATTATTCCAGTGTTTGTTAAACATTTAATGATTGGATAAATGCACCACACTGGTAGATACTGATTTCCTGATAACTTTGAAGAAATACCTGGCGATTCAAATCGCGGCTAC
>JBCCLY010000505.1:0-3786 GCA_039026655.1 Cyanobacteria bacterium P01_C01_bin.38
AAGAGTTTAAACCAGCATCTGTTGATTATGATGCTCGTATCTTTGCTTTTAGGGAAAAAGATTGGGCTGTTAGCTTGAAAACTATTAACAGCAGAGAGCATATAAAGTTAAATGTTGGCAATTATCAACGAGGTAAACTCAAAGGGCGTAAACCAACCAGCGCACAACTTTGTAAGCATCGAGACGGCAATTACTACATTCATATTCAGTTAAAAGATGCTCCTCCAGAACCACTAAAACCCAAAAAAGTTATAGGTGTTGATTTTGGGAGGCGTGATATTGCCGCAACTAGTAATGGTGATAATTGGTCAGGAGAACAACTGTCGGAAACAAGAGACAAATATTCTAAAGTAAGAGCGTCAATTCAAAAAAAAGGCTCGAAAGGCACACGTAGCAGACGGCGTAGATGTCGCCAGCTATTGCAACGGCTGTCGGGGAAAGAAAGACGCTTCCAGCAACACGTTAACCATGAAATCAGTAAAAGCATCATAGAGCAAGCTAAGTTTGAAAAAGCGGTAGTAGCAATTGAGGATTTGACTGGTATCCGAGAAAGAACTAATCAACAACCAAGAAATAAAACTGAACGCAGGCGTTCTAATTCTTGGGCTTTTTATCAACTCCGACAATTCCTTGAATATAAAGGAATTAAGCAAGGAGTAGAAGTAGTTGCGGTTCCCCCTAGATATACCAGTCAAACCTGCCACAAATGTTTACACATTGGCTTGCGCTCCAATAAATCTTTCAAGTGTACGAATAGTAGATGTAATTGGAGAGGTGACGCTGATTTTAATGGTGCCAATATGATTTCTTTATTGGGGCAGTCTGTAAGCCTGCCCTCGCTCGACACGCTCGTTTCTCAGATGTGTTATTGAAGGTAAGGTCGCCGCCGAACCTGTTCAACTAACCATTTGGGATACAGGGCTACTGAAAGCCCCCGCCTTATAGGCGTGGGGTTGCTTACAATTCCCTATGCCCAATCCCCGATGCCCAATTCCCAATTAATGCAAATCCGCTTCCCAAACGGCAATATAAATTTTTCCTTGATTATTACGTTGTACTGTTCCTTTTAAGTTTCCAGTTTGAAAAGAATATTGATTATTTTGGCGCTGATACACTCGCTGCAATCCTTGTTGAATGTCGCCGTTAATATTACCTTTTAACATTCCCTGCAAAGTGTTTTGCATGGTGTTTGCTCCCACCGATTGAGCAAGCGATGCTTCTGTTTGTCGTAATCTTCCCGATTGGCGATCGAATAATAATCCTAAGTCTACTTCAGGCTGTAATTTATAAAGATAAGCGCGGGTATTCCATAAACCTCTAGAAACTTTTGTCGGCTCTCCTAAATTTGCTTTGACGTTGCTTTCGGAGCTACCTGTAGGAAATACTGGGACATTAATATTTGATGTATTATTTTGACTATTATCAGGAACTGGTTTTACAGTTTCTTGCGGCAGTGGAGTAGGTGTAGGAGTAGGTTTGGGAGTAGCAAATATTTGCGGTTGAGGTTGTGGTGTAAAAATAGGTGTTGGTTGCCTATCAGGAGTTGGTTGAGGTGTTGATTCTATAATTTGCTCTTGTTGCTGCGGTGGAATTTGAATTTGTGGTTTTGTGGTTGGTTGAATTTCGTTTAAAGGAGGTTTAGGAGAAGGAATTACATTATTATCATTATCAATAGGCTCTGGTGATGGAGTTTGAGATAAAACAATATCTTCTTCAGGTTGCTGGTTACTAAAGTTAGCAATTGCAATTCCTCCAATTAATCCAGCAGCTAGAAAACCCCCGAAAATTAAACCGGGTTTTAACCAGTTTGTTGAAGTTGTAGAAGTCGTAGAATTTGGAATATTTCGAGGAATTCCAGCGCCGGGAGATACTGCAACTGTTGTTTGAGTATTTTGATTATTTTGATTATTTATTACGGGTGAAGTTGTTGGAGAAGTATTAGATTGCAAAGCATAAAGCATTTTGCTAGCAGTGCTGTAACGGCTACCTATATTTGGATCGATCGCTTTGTTAATAACTGTTTTTAAAGAAGTAGAAATTCCTTGAGCGTCATCTTCCCATACTATTTTTCCCGTTTCCGGGTTTATTTCTAATTCTTGAGGATTCTTCCCAGTTAATAAATAAATTGCCGTCAAACCCAAACTATAAATATCAGTAGCAAAAACCGCACGCCCTAACATTTGTTCAACGGGCATATATCCCGGCGTACCAATTACCATAGATTGGGTAGGATTTCCCGAAGAATTGATTGCAGTACGAACAGTTTGTTTTACCGCACCAAAATCAATTAAAACTGGTTTGTTATTAGAATTACGCAGAATAATATTATCGGGTTTGATATCGCGATGAATGATTCCTTTCGAGTGGATATATTCTAAAACTGGTAGCAAACTTAGTAAAATATCTTTAACAGCTTCTTCGTGTAAACATCCTTGAGTTTCAACAATATTAGTTAAAGTTTGTCCTTGAATCCATTCTTGAACTAAATAAAATAACCCGTTTTCCGAAAAATAGGCAAAAAGATTAGGAATTTGCTCGCTACCTTCACCGAGAAATTCTAAAGTTGCTGCTTCTCGTTCAAATTTTTGCTGAATCTTTTCATAGGTTTTTGGATCGTCTGCGAGTGGTTTTAGCTGCTTGATAACACAACGACGGCGAGAAGGAAGATGAGTATCTTCTGCCAAAAAGGTTTCGCCAAACCCACCAGCACCTAATACCTGGATAACTTGATAGCGATTGTTCAGTAATGTCATCTGCTTTAAACGAGGAATAGTACTCTAATCGATGCCGCACCTTGCCCTAATTTATCTCAAATGCTCTGACGTTGTTGGTATAGGAATTTATCCCGATTTGGTTTTTTATTATTTTTGGGGAAAGAAAATTTTATCCTTGTTTATTGAAAAGTGAAAAGTAGTTATACTGCGATCGATGATTTCTATTACTTTTAAAGAAGTAAGTAGGTTGGCGTTGAAAATTGTAACTATAACGAGGGAGTAGGGAGTAGGGAGCGGGCAGTAGAAATAAGGGTTTTAAGCTAAAAAACATTCTGTAACATAGCTCTGTTTATTTCTGCCGACTTACTTAGTAGGAGATAAATTTAATTTCAAAGGTAAAATTACTAAATAATTTCGTAAAACCTTTTTATTTTATACTTTTAAAACTAATCTTTCGATACGAAGTACCACCAGTCTACATATCGCTTTAATAACATATTCATATTTAAGTGATTTTAATGTAAATTATTCTTGAGCAAATCTAAATATCTTAATTAAACGAATAATATATTCTAAAAATATTCTTTCAGATGCAATTTTTTTATTTTGATATTTTTCCTCGTTAGTTAATTCTTGTTTTTTCGGTTTTTTCTTAGGAGTTTTTATTAATTTTCTCCATCATAAGCCTCAAAGCTTATTGATTATTTCACCGATTCGATTTTCAGTTAGTTAGATTATTGGGATTTCTATTTTTCCTCAGAGGATGTTTTAAAAGTATCCGGCGGTTAAAACCGCTACTATACAGGCAAAGTCCCTCCGGGTATCTCCCTCCGGGAGACGCTCCGCTAACGCTAGTTTGGGGGACGGAAACCACACCCCCAACTAGTCTCACCACCTGCGTGGACTTAATAGTTTTTAAACCCTTGAAGAGGGGTTTCGCTTGTGTAGACGCGGTTTTAACCGCCGGGTTTAGTATTAAATTAAACTTTTAAAACATCCTCTCAGCCTAAAGCGATAAAAGAGGGTTAAAGTATAGGTATATACGGAAGACTTCAATCATTACTTAAAGCTA
>JBCCLY010000506.1:0-3781 GCA_039026655.1 Cyanobacteria bacterium P01_C01_bin.38
TGAGATAATCCGCAACTAAAGCATTTTGAGGATTTTCCTGAGAGGATGTTTTAAAAGTATCCGGCGATTATAATTCGCTACTACACCTTGCATTGTCTACGCAGGTAGACTAATTATTTTTAAACCCGCGCAGGCGGGTTTGGCTTGTGTAGACGCGACTTATAGTCGCCAGGTAAAGTATTAAATCCTACTTTTGAAACATCCTCTGATAAATAACTATATAGATAAAAGAAATATGAGTTTAAATAGCTTAAATAGGCATAAGGCTAAAAGTCCTTTAACCTTCAACCTTTAACCTTTAACCTTTAACCTTAATTAGGCTTCTCTGTTAAACACCATATACCGAGCTTTTCCTCGATCTTTAGCTTGGTACATTGCAGTGTCAGCATCATCTAACACATTTGAGGGTTCTTGGTGACTTTCATTGCTTAAAGCAATACCAATACTAGCTGTTATCAGTTTCTTACGCTCGTGAATATCAAATGGCTTTTCTAAGTTTTCTTGAATGCGAAGGGCAACGTTAGTAGCATCGCTAACATCTTTAATATCTTCTAGGAGAATGGCAAATTCATCGCCACCAAATCTAGCTACAGTATCGCTACCACGCAAACAAGACTCTAAACGTTGGCTTATATCTACCAACAATTTGTCTCCCATGCCATGCCCAAATTTATCGTTGATTCCTTTAAAACCATCTAAATCTACGAATAAAACGCTAAAGCAATAATTCTTTCTCCGCTTACTATGTTCAAAAGCCTGTTTAAGTCTATCTTTAAATAAAATCCGATTGGGTAATCCAGTTATGGAATCGTAAAAAGCATTGCGTATAAGTTCGGCTTCTGTCTTTTTACGCTGGCTAATATCTTGAAACAATAACACCGCACCTAAAATTTCCCCATCTTCACCACGCACGGGTGAGACGGTATCTCCGATAGATATTTCGCTTCCATCTTTTGCAACTAATTTACAATTTTCTGGAAAATTCAAAATTTCACCAGTTTTTATTACCCGTGCAGCTAAATTCTCAATTACTTCTCCTGTATCGGCATCTTTTAACTGAAAAACTTCTAATAATTGTTTACCAACAGCCTCCGAGTCTTGCCAACCTGTTAGTGACTCTGCTACCGGATTAATAGTTTCAATATAGGTATTTCTGTCTGTAACAATTACTCCACAACCCATACTGTTAATTATTGCACCTAACGGTTGGCATTTTTGTCGTAATTCTTTGAGTGTTTGGCGCTTGTAGGTAGGCATTTTGATAGCCATCATATGTAAGTCTCTTATTGTCAAAAGTTTGAAAAAGTGAACGAACTGTTTATTGAAAATGTTTGTATTTTCCGAATAATCCGTACCATAGAATACAGAAATTAAACGGTAATTTTGAATAATGTCTGCTATTTTTGTATTATTTTCTCCGATCAAGCAAATATCAATCAATATTAGACTTTGAGTGCTTTTTACAAACTGTGTAATTACCTCTTCAATTGGATTAATGATTTTCAGAACGCTGTGCCAAAAATTGAGGTAAACTTTTTCCAATGCAAAAAGTCCGAATCTTTTTCATCTTTTTCTATTAAGCTTTTTAAGCTGTTCATAGTTCCGCTCTACCTACAGATTGATATGCATTTATCGGAAATACCAACCTAGTTAAAATTCTAATATATTTATCATAATCAATATTTAAAGCTACATTGTTCAAGGTTTACAATCGTATTTCATAAATTTATAGTAATTTACCCTCGAATATCATTATTGTCATACTTAATATTTAATTGAATGTTTTACGGGATGAATGCAAAGTTATTATAACGAATTATTATTAAATTCCAAAACGCTTTGTATAAAAATATGTCTAAAGAATTATCAACTATTCTATATTATCATTTGGATTAAAAATACAAAAAAATGTGGTTTTTACTTAAGTAGAGCAAAAAAAAATACTATACTTTAAAGTCAGACTAAATTATGAATCAGACTTGGCTTAAAAGTAACTTGTATAAAGATTAAGGATTTGTATTGCTAACAATTAAATATCGTTATTAACTAAGAATATTTATAATTAATGCATACAAGCTCGTATATTTTAGTTACACTACATAAACTTTGAAATTTATCTTCCTTATAATAAGAACTGTGAACTATTTTTTCAGATACCAAACGAATTCTGATAACAACCGACTAAAATTATGTTTTTTCATCAAGTAGTTTCTAGCTATTGGTTTTACGAATCAAGCCCATACCAATTTTCCAGCTGGAAATAGATATAACTTAATTTTTATTAACTTAAATGAGAGAAAAATCGACCTCTTCTTTAAGAATAGGCAATACCTGCCCCATATGAAAATATGCTGTAAGGCATAAAAATAAGATGAGAGTAATCAAGTAGTAGACTTTTTTGGCTTACTTAGGTAGAAATTTATAGTGTTTTTTCGTTATTGCCTATTCCCTATTGCATATTCCCTAGCTTCAAAAGTTACCCTTAGAGGAAACCACTCAACTTAATGAATCCTCAAAAGCGAACTTTTTGCTGTTGCCTATTCCTATAGGAATAACTATTTAATATCTTTGCCACAAGTACGGCTATGCCCGTAACTATTTGCTTCTAATAAGTTCAATCGAAATCTTGCCGCCAAAATCTGGAATTGGTGCAGCAGGTTTACTCAAAATCACTTGAACTTGCTTTACCAAATCGCTAGAACCCAAAATAGAGTCTGCAATACTACCAGCTAGACGTTCAACTAAAGCAAACTTCAAGGTTTTGATTGAATCTTGTACTAAACTAATAACGCTGCGGTAATCGATAGTATCTTGAATAGCGTCAGTTTTGGCAGATATACTTAAATCCAGCCATAGTTTTACATCCACCTCAAACCATTGTCCTAATACTTGTTCTTCTTTTAGATAGCCAGTGTAACCGTAAGCGCGAATTCCTGTTAAGTAGATGCAGTCCATAAGATGAAGAAAATTGGGAGTTAGGAGTTAGGAGTTAGGAGTTAGGAGTTAGGACTTAGGAGTTAGGAGTTAGGAGTTGGGAGTTAGGAGTTGGGAGTTAGGAGTTGGGAGTTAGGAGTTAGGAGTTAGGACTTAGGAGTTATGAAATAATAATTGTCTAACCTTTGACCTTTAACCTTTGACCTTTAACCTTTAACCTTTGACCTTTAACCTTTAACCTTTGACCTTTAACCTTATTTTTCATGCCGATTGGATTTAGAAATATTAACGAACTTTGGGCTTCTATCTTTACCGAAACGCTTCAACTTAATGGTTTAAATTGTGCGGTAATTTGTCCGGGTTCCCGTTCAACTCCTTTAACAGTTGCTTTTGCTCAATCTCCGGATATAGAAGTTGTTCCGATTCTTGATGAGCGTTCGGCTGCTTTTTTTGCTTTGGGCAGAGCCAAAGCTACGGGATTACCTGTTGCTGTAGTTTGCACTTCGGGAACTGCTGGAGCAAATTTTTATTCCGCAGTTGTGGAAGCTAATTTAAGTCGAGTGCCTTTATTATTATTAACCGCCGATAGACCCCAGGAGTTGCGTAATTGTCACTCCGGACAAACTATAGACCAATTAAAGCTGTTTGGTAATTATCCGAACTGGCAAGCAGAGTTAGCATTACCTTCGATCGCGATGCAAATGTTAACTTATTTACGCCAAACGACGATACAGGCATTTGAACAAACTCTTTATCCAGTGTCAGGTGCCGTACATTTAAATATACCGTTTCGCGACCCCCTTCCACCAATTAACGATGAAAATGATGCTGATGCAGCGTCTTTAAA
>JBCCLY010000507.1:0-3772 GCA_039026655.1 Cyanobacteria bacterium P01_C01_bin.38
TTACCAACTACCAACTAACAACTACCTTCCCCTATCCTTTTCAATATCGTGAATAACGGTTTCGATATACCATTCTTCCGACATTCCTGGATAATAAAATCTTGCTTGCTCGATTAATCTTTGAGCGATTTCCCATTGCCCGCCAACTAATCTTAATAACCGATAGCGTAACCTTTCATAGTCATTTTTTTGAGTTTCAGGAGCGGGAGCATTTATTTTTTTCAAACTTTTTAAAACTAGCTGATAATTATCCCAATCTTCCTTTTCACAATAGATACTCGCTGCTTGTTGTAAATCATTAATTGCTTGAGGAATTTCTTCCATGCGAATATTACATAAACCGCGATTGTAGAAAGCTGAAGCACTTTTAGAATTAATTTCTAAAGCTTTACTATAATCTTCAATAGCACCTAAATAATGACCTATTGCTTGATAAGCATTACCTCTAGCAACATATATTAAATCATCTTCAGGCTCTATTTTTAAAGCTTGATTAAAATCTGCAATTGCCCCTTGATTATCACCCATTTGTAAACGTGCTTTACCACGATTGCGATAAACCGCAGCATCTTCAAAATTCAACTGTAGCGCTGTATTAAAATCAGCAATTGCTTCTCGATATTTACCTTGCTTGCAATATACAACTCCACGACAGCAATAAGCCTTCCCATCTTGAGCATCTGCTCGCAATACCCAATTTAAATCTTCCAATGCTTCGCGGGTGTTTCCCTTCTCCGCCTTTTCTAATAAAGAAGTAAAATAATCTTTCTCCGTTATTAGCGGCGTAGTTTGTAACTGCGGCTTTTCTAAAACAATCTCTTGTTTCTGGGGCTGTAGCTGCTTCACCTTCTCCAAACACAGCTTCGCATTTTCCGCATCTTTCTGCTCCAAGTATAACTCCGCAGCTTTTTTAAAATTAGCGATCGCCCTTTCGATATTCCCTAATTTACGCTCAACTACACCACGTAAATTGTAAGCACCAGCTTTATAAGAATTTAGCTCAATAGTTTTATCAACATCCTTCAAAGCACCGGGTAAATTTTTCAGTGCCAATCTTGCCAAAGCACGACAAAAATATGCCTCTACATGATAAGAATCCCGTTTCAAAACCTCATCATAATCAAAAACCGCTTGTGGAATTTTTCCCAAATCGTAGTATGCTAAACCTCTTTGATAATAAGCTTTGATAAATTCAGGATTAACTTGCAGCGCCTTACTAAATTCCTCAATTGCGCCAGCATAATCCTTCTGCTTAGCCTTCTCCAACCCTATTTCAAACGATTCTTGTTCAATCATAGTTAATTTAACTCAGTAAAAATTATTCCGTTTTATCTATAGATACTAATCCTAACCGACTAATTTCGAGTTGTCGGCAAAATCTTATTTTAGATTAAATGTATAAAAAATAATCCGTAACTAAACCTTTACGAATGTAGATAGAGCTTGAAATAAAACGGAAATTTCGTATGGTAAATTACTTACCAATGCATAATGAATAAAAACCTAAAAATAATTTTGCGTAATATTTTAATTCTAATAGCTTCAGGAGTTAGTATTTTTTATTTACTAGCTTTTATTATGTCTTCAGCGTGGACATTTCTTGCTTATGGTGAATTTCGAGGTGAAAAAGCAAAATTAGCATTTGAGGAAATAAACGAAATATCAGATACATCTCTAACTAATACTTATTATTTGGTTGAATACAGAACTATAGATCCCGAATACTACTTCCGTTTTCGTACAGATAAAGAGTTAATTAAAAAACTAGTTAAGAAACATCGACTTAAGGAGGATTCTATCAAATCTTATGGATGCGATCAATTACTTGATAGTGAAATCCGGCAAAGAGTAAACAGTATCATTCTTCCGCTATCATGGTGGAATCCTAAAAATCTTCAAGCTGATAAATGCTATCACGGATGGAGTCGCAGTAATGGCGATAGTGATTTATATATGCTGATTTATGATTCTAATAGCGGCAATGCATTTTTGTACATAATTACTACATAGTATTAGAACAAATATCAAAGTATATTTCAGTGGGACAGCGGTATCTGGTATTTTATTACCAGTATGAAAAAATTTATTTAATTCCTAACTCTTAATTCCTAACTCTTAACTCCTAACTCCTAACTCCTAACTGATGACTGATTTCCTCTACCGCTACCCAACTTTAATTCCAGGAACTTTAGTTAAACGCTACAAGCGATTTTTCGCAGATGTAGAACTTGATTCTGGAGAAATTGTAACAGCACATTGCCCTAATACTGGCCCGATGAAAGGTGTTTATATCCCCGGAAATCCAGTACAGCTATCAAAAACAGACAATCCCAAACGTAAATTAGCTTACACTTGGGAAATGATTCAATTGCACGATAACGAACCAACTTGGGTAGGTGTAAATACAGGTTTACCAAATAAAATTATTAAAATAGCCTTGCAAAAATACATCTTTCCAGAATTAGGAAAATACGATACTGTCAAAAGCGAAGTTGTTTACGGACAAGATAAAAAAAGTCGAGTAGATTTCTATTTACCTGTCTCCGAAAAAGCAATTAAATCGTCAAATAATTTATCAAACAATTTATCAAATCAACTTTCTTTATTAGAGGGAGTAGGGAGTAGGGAGCAGGAAGTAGGAAAAGAACAAAGTAATTATGTAGCTACAAAAGATGATAATCGTCCAATATATTTAGAAGTCAAAAATACAACTTGGACTAATAAAAGATTAGCTTTATTTCCCGACACCGAAACCACAAGAGGGCAAAAGCATTTACGGGAATTAATGGCGCTTTTGCCCTCTTATCGTGGAGTAATGCTCTACTTTATTAACCGTAGCGACTGCACCCATTTTGCACCCGGAGATATTGCCGACCCCACATATGGTAAATTATTACGCGAAGCTGTATCTATGGGATTAGAAGTATTACCCTGTCGTTTTGAAACAACACCCGAAGGAGTTAAGTATTTAGGGCTAGCGGAATTAGAGTTAGGAGTTAGGAGTTAGGAGTTAGGAGTTAGGAGTTAGGAGTTGAGAGTTAGGAGTTAGGAGTTAGGAGTTAGGAGTGAAAATTTTTTCTATCAACTAACAACCAACAACCATCAACCAACCACTAACAACTATCAACTAACCACTAACAACTATCAACTAACAACTATCAACTAACAACTATCAACTATCAACTACACAAAATGATTAGCAGAAAGACTACCCGCTTCTACCCCAGTTAATAAAGCTAAAGTTTCACCTTTATGCATAATAAAAGTGTCGCTGATATTATTATCTATACCTTGAGTCGCAGTAATATCTTGCAAATTCAAACCGCTAGATAATATCAAAGAATCTTCGGTTGCTGCAAAATCGGTAATAGTATCAATTCCTTCTCCCAAACTTAAAACAAATGTGTCGCTGCCACCGCCGCCGGTTAATGTGTCGTCGCCAGCACCACCGTTAATAGTATTAACACCACTGTTACCAATAATTACATCATCATAGTTTGAACCGATAATATTTTCGATGTTGCTCAGACTATCTTGAGGTTTATTGCTATCAAGAATCGCGTCATACCAAACGTCAGCCATTTTACTGTAACCTTCTACAGTTAAATGAATTCCATCGTGTAAATCATCAGGTGTCAGCGCACTGAAAATATCGACATAACTAACATTTTTTCCTTGTGCTGCTTTACTATCAACGATACCCGGTATATGGGAATTAAATTCTATAGCCTGCTGTTTTTGTGCTTCCGTGCGGCTAATTGGTGGAATCGAA
>JBCCLY010000508.1:0-3756 GCA_039026655.1 Cyanobacteria bacterium P01_C01_bin.38
CCCCGCTTCGTATTAGTCTAATTCAATACCTCGCTTAACCGATTTTTGTCTTTGTAGCAGTCTTTCCCTTTCTTGTCGGAGTTGTTCGCGAAGAAGTCGTAAATCATCATTCCAAGTTTCACCTGCTTGAGGTTTGATTCTTCGAGTTTCTTCTAATTGTTCCGATACTTGTTTGGCTAGCTTCTCTCCAGAAGATGTAGCGCTCGTCGCTAATATGATTTCGCTACCACTTGACTGAATGCGTTGCAGTAAATGTATCTGACTTTCTGAAACAGAACCATTTGCTGTTAGAAATACTGTTGGTTTTTTAGGCTTTGGGTTGAGCGATGCAAGGGACAATACTTCAATTGGCGAATCTGCTAGAGCAACTTGGTGTAGTTTACCTTCATCGAATCCTATACCAAACCAACCTTCTGTACGACTGGAACCTAATGCTACTCCATTGAATTTCTCACCAACAATACTAGCCCCAGTTATCACAGTTCCTTGCTTTAAATGTTCTCTACTGGGAGAAATTAAATAGTGCTTAATTACAGCATTGCCTTGATTGTCAGCATAGATACGATTGTGGGAATGCTCTGTTTCTAAAACTTTGTCGCTAATTCCATAGGTGTTGGTGAGATAGCCTTTTGCTTGCTGCCATTTCGGTTCCGAAACTGGAGGTGGTTGGAATTTAGGTGTGGGGTATTGGAGAATTTCTGGTTTTATCTTCTTCATGAGATTTGCGATCGCCATTTCAGTTCCAAACTGAGAAGCAAGCCAACTAATGCTTTGACGTTGTTCTACATCCAAAACTGTTTGTACTAAATCGATGGGATTTTCTCCAGTTTGTTTGGAATCAAAGGAATTAACAGACTTAGTAATAAATTTATTATCGTTAATTACTAGTGCCCTATCTGCACTAAGCCAAAGTAAAGGCTTATTTTTATCATGCTCGAATCCCAGTTGATAGGCTACATCTTCCAAAGAAATATCATAGGGCGATTTGGATAACTCTTCTATTTTCTGTTGTTGAAGCTGAATTTGCAGCTGCAACTGTTGGTTTTGTCTTCTTAATTCGTCAGCTTCTTTTTGTTTTGCAAGGGCAGTTGCTTCCATCTCCCGGCGCTGATTTTCCGCTCTATCCCTGTCCCTAGCTTTATCGCGTAGTACAAAAATATTATCTGTTTGAGGAGAATTAATATTAGTGTAATATCGTCCGATATCAATATGTGTCGCCTTACTTCCCCTTATCCCGCGTTCCAAACCAAGGGGTTTCATGGCTTGAGCGTAATCATCTTGCCATTCCCGTAACAATTTAGGAGAACCGAAAAAAGCACTAGCATTGAGTTTACCGCGTTTATCAATTGGCACCATATGCGCGTGGATGTGGGGTGTAACCTCATCCAAGTGAGCGGCGGCTGAGATTATGCGATTGCGCGGAACGGAGATTCCTTCTGGTGTAACGTTAAACCGTTCCTGCAACCATTGCTTGTTGAAATCGAGCCAACGATTTAATCGTAATGGTTCGTATTCACCGGGTTCGGTTTGAGTACTGGGACGAAAAAACTCCGGGGATGCAGATAAAACTAGTTCTACACACAGCACGGCATTTTTGCGAATAGTTTGATTGCCAATATGATTAAAGGTGTCTTGGACTAAATCTTGTTCGGGATTGCCCATTAACCAAACATTCTCTTTATAGGGATTAGCATTGGGTGTGTCTCTATCGCGTTGAACGTGACTAGCAGAACCCGCAATTTGTCCGCCAGTTTTTAGTTTTTTCGTTAAAAAAATTGCGTATGCCATATTATTTAATTCTTGAATAGGGATGGATGTTTTATCCGTGTATCCGCACCTCTGTACGACGTTAATTAATTCGTAATATTCATAAAATCGCAGTACTTTTCGAGCCTATGCTTGTGTATGTAAAGTAATTAAATAATCCGCTCATAAAAACTTATTTAATTGTCGAAACACCACCCTTTTTTATCTTATTCAAATAAAGTTTATTCTTGGAGTTATTAAACCTACAGTCAGCACCTAGCGTCCTTCAATATCTCTCAATCCTTCTATTTACAATAAAAATAGATAATTAATGATGTTTCTGAAGAAGTTAAATAAATTCCGTAATAAGTACACTCTGGGGTTTAAAGAAGGGGCTAGCGCTACGCTCGTGTGCGGGAAAAACGGCAGATGTCGAGCGATACTTACGACGCGGAATTAACACAGAATTTGGAAGAAAGAATTAATTCACAAGAAAGACAACAGAACTTGGTAAAGGCAAATATTAGTGGTAGATGAAACGCACCGCTAGCGACTAACCTAGAAAAAATTTAAATTTATCCCTGCTGCCTGTTTACATATTTTTTAGGTAAGGTATTAATCCCCATTAACTTGTCTTAATCATTTTTTGAAAAGCTTTGAGAAAAAGCTTACGCGCAGCGTTTTTCAGATGCACCATCTACCCAAACTTCCCCATGCTGGTTGATATGCTCGACAAGCATTTTAGAATAGCCCCCTGCTTGTTCTAAACGCTCCAAATTACCAATCAAAATAAACAACTCCTTAGCTCGACTTACAGCCACATTCAGTAGATTTGGACGGCGGTTGATAAACCACAAACTATCTGAAGGGCGACACTGGCGAGTTGATAGAATAATCGCTGATTTTTCGCCTCCTTGGAAGGTATGAACCGTGCCAATACTGCCAGGAGAAAAATCTTGCCAAACTGACTGCAAGTGCGATTTAAGCGCATTCGCTTGACGGCGGTAGGGAGAAATGATTCCTATCGTTTTATCGTTGTCTGACGAATCAATGCAGTAGCCCGCTTCGAGTAGTTGAGCCACAATTCTTTCCACCGCCAAGACTTCAGCCGGGTTGGTGTGGGATTCGTATTCACCCGGAACGTGGTATGCAATTAGGTTGGAGCCAAGCAGCGATGGTTTATCTGGGGTTTTGACAACCATTCCATAATTACAAACGCGATCGCAATATGAAATAATCGGCTCCACGCAGCGATAATGTTCTTTGAGAATAATCCCTTGTCCTAAGTCTCCCGGTTGTCCGCTTGCACCAGCAGCCCGGTGATAGGCAGTAGCAGTAGCGGTAGCTGTAGGGCTGTAGAGGTCATAATGTTCTGCTGTTAGTCCCCGTGCATTAAAAGCTTGGTTGCAGTACTGTTCTAGGGTTTGCTGGGTCAAATTCATCACTGGTTCGAGTTGCATAGGGTCGCCCACAAACAATGCTTGTAGAGAGCGCACCAACACCGGAAACGCTTGGTGGAGTGGTATCATCCCAGCTTCGTCTACAATTACCCGGTCAATGCAACCGCTGTCGGGGTAGGGGAAGAGGTTGCGGATTGATTGCAGAGTTGATGTAAATACAGGAAATATAAGGCTGAGGTTGCGGTAGATATTACGCCAATCCCTTGCTAAGGAACGGAATGCATCCCACTCGCCGTTGAGAAAGGCAATATATGTTTTGATGGAGTTGATTACTTCTGAATTGCGTTTGAGGGCGATTAATTGCAAATACTGCCACGATAGTTCAAACAACTGCACTTGTAAGTGATGGTGTTCGGTGTGGCTGGGAGTGCAGTTTTCTTGGGTGGGAATTGATGCAAGTTTCTCAGATAGCTGTAGTTTGCGAGTTTTCATCTCTTCAAGACGACGAAGGGCATTTGACATATTTCCTAAATGTTCGCGCCACTGGTTTGCAGCTTCTAATTGCGCCGCGAGAGTAGATTTAGCAGCAATTAACGATTCTCGCGTCAAC
>JBCCLY010000509.1:0-3747 GCA_039026655.1 Cyanobacteria bacterium P01_C01_bin.38
AAAAGGTAGATTTCTGAAAAATAGACATAAAAAAGCTCTCAATAAACGTAAGATATAGGTAGACAGATTCATTACTAAAAAAGTAATTGCAATTGCAGTTTTAGAAGTATAAGAAAGTTTAGTCATCACACGATTAAGACTAAATTTTGGGAGCATCCCAAATGTGTAAATTTGTTTTTTGTAGTGCGAGCATCTTGCTCGCTATCTGTATCAAGCGAGCAAGATGCATGTCCTGTCGGACACACTGCGTTAACGCACTACTAAATTGTATTTTTACAAAATCGGGATGCTCCCCTACAAACCTTAATAGATTACAAAATATATTTTGTTCATTCTCACTGTTCCCTGTTCCCTATTCCCCATTCCCTTTCTCAATACTAAAAACCTTAATATTAAAATCTATTTAGTTACATTCTCACTGTTCCCTGTTCCCTATTCCCCATTCCCTTTCTCAATACTAAAAACCTTAATATTAAAATCTATTTAGTTAAATTCTCACTGTTCCCTGTTCCCTATTCCCCATTCCCTTTCTCAATAAAAACTATGCAAATTGATATATTTCATGATACTGTATGTCCTTGGTGTAGAATTGGGAAAAAGCATCTTTTTGATGCGCTTTCGCAATTAAAGCAAAAAGCTGAGATTAGCTGGCATCCTTTTCTTTTAGATAATTCCGTTCCTTACGAAGGATATGAATTTCGTAATTTTATGCAGCAGCGAAAAGGGATGTCACAGCCACAATTACAGCAAATGTTTGACTATACGAAACGCATGGGTAAAGCTGCTGGCGTAATTTTGGATTTTGAAAAAGTGCGCTTGGCTGTTAATACAACTCTATCTCATAGACTAATTGAATTAACTCCAGAATCTCTTAAAAGTAAAGTTGTTGAAACAATTTATAAAGCTTACTTTGAAGACGGTTTAAACTTAGGAAATATTGATATCCTAGTAGCAATTGCTAAATCCTGTGGAATAGATTCCCCTGAATTAGCACAGCAATTAAACGATAAAAATGCTCGCGACGCAATTATTGCTCAATCAGACAAAGCTCGGCTTTTAGGTATCAATAGCGTACCGTTTTTTATTATTAATAACCAAATAAAAATTAGTGGTTCCCAATCCAAAGAAACGTTTCTAAGAGAGTTAGGAGTTAGGAGTTAGGAGTTAGGAGTTAAGAGTTAATATCTACTTGCTCTTACCAACTACCAACTACCAACTACCAACTACCAACTACCAATTACCAACTACCAACTACCAATTCCCAATTAATTATTAATCATGATATTAGAAGTAAAAAGAAAGAATAAATATAATCTGCAACCGATTCAGCAGCGAGTTGAGGTAACTTTTAATTATCCGGTTCACTTCACTAACGGTATTTTTGATTTAGATAATTCGCTGTTGGCTTCGGTTGTTGCAGACGGGGAAGCTAAACCGAAAAAGGTGGTGGCTGTTGTTGATGGCGGTTTGCTGTCAAATCGAAATGGGTTGCTTGAAGAATTAGAGGAATATTGCCGCTTTAATTCTTCTTTGAGTCTTGAAGCTAAACCTTTAATAGTTCCCGGTGGTGAAGCGGCGAAAAATAATCCCCAATTGGTTGAACAAATTCATCAGTTGGTTGATGATGCTGGTATTTGTCGTCACTCTTACATTATTGCTATTGGTGGTGGTGCCGTTCTCGATTTAGTAGGCTATGCAGCGGCTACAGCCCATCGAGGAATTCGTCTTATCCGTATTCCTACTACTGTATTGGCTCAAAATGATTCGGCTGTAGGAGTTAAAAACGGTATTAATTATTTTGGTAAAAAGAACTTTTTAGGAAGCTTTGCGCCTCCTTACGCTGTTTTAAACGATTTTGATTTCCTCAATACTCTTAACGAAAGAGATTGGCGAAGTGGTATTGCTGAAGCTGTGAAAGTTGCTCTGATTAAAGACGCGGATTTTTTCGAGTTTATTTCTGAGAATGCTGCACTTTTAGCTCGTCGCGATTTGGAAGCGATGCAGCAGGTAATTTACCGATGCGCTCAGCTACATTTACAACACATTGCCACAAGCGGCGATGCTTTTGAAATGGGTTCTTCTCGCCCTTTAGACTTTGGACATTGGGCGGCTCACAAGCTCGAACAATTGACTAATTACCGTCTGCGTCACGGTGAAGCGGTAGCCATCGGTATGGCTTTGGATAGCACTTATTCTTATTTAGAAGGAATGCTGACTCATGCAGAATGGCAGCAAATACTGAATACTTTAAAAACATTAGGATTTGAACTATACGTTCCCGAATTAAACGAACAATCTGCAATAGAGCATCCAAGATGTTTGTTTAGAGGGTTAAACGAATTTCGCGAGCATCTGGGTGGAGAATTAACTCTGACGCTTTTGCAAAGAATTGGAGAAGAAATTGAAGTTCATGCCGTGAAAAATTCGTCATATCAACAAGCAATAACCCTGTTATCTAATGCAAAAATGTAATTATTCGCAATTTACATTTAGCATTTGAGAAACAACTATAAATATGAAAATCTTTTCCAATCGAAACCTTCATCTGACTTACTGCACTAATATTCATCCCGGTGAAGATTGGAGTCAGGTTTTTGCCAATTTAGTGCAATACATTCCATCTCTGAAAAAAAAGCTATCTCCGAATCAACCTTTCGGAATTGGTTTGCGTTTAGCTGATTCAGCATCAAGAGAACTTTTGCAAGGGAATACTTTGCAAGAGTTTAAATCGTGGCTTTACGAACATGACTTATACGTTTTTACACTGAATGGTTTTCCTTATGGAGGTTTTCATTTACAAGTAGTAAAAGACAAAGTTTATGCGCCGGATTGGGCTAAACAAGAGCGTTTAGACTACACTTTACGATTAACTAAAATTCTTGCCGAGCTATTACCAGAAAATATCGAAGGTAGCATTTCCACAGTACCGCTATCTTATAAACCTTGGTTCGAGGATAATCAATCTCAAGCTAAAGTAACTAGCAGCGCTACCATTCATATAGCCAAAGTAGTAGCGCAAATGGTACAAATCCGCGCTGAAACCGACAAAGTTCTACATTTGAATTTGGAACCAGAGCCGGATGCACTACTTGAAAACGCCGATGAAGTAATTGAATATTTTCAGAAATACTTGTTGCCCATCGGTGGAGCATACTTAGCCAAAAACTTAGAAATTCCTCAAGCAGCAGCCGAAGTTTTACTATTAGAACACGTGCGAGTATGTTACGACACCTGCCATTTTGCTGTTGAATATGAAAACCCGGCTTCTGTTTTCCAAAGATTTGCAGAAGCAGGAATTCAAATAGGTAAAATTCAGATTAGTGCAGCATTAAAAGCTGAAATACCACAAGACAAAACCCAAAGGTTATTATTAAAAGAAAGATTTCAGCCTTTTGCCGAATCCACATATTTACATCAAGTAATTGCTCGTCATCCAGACGGAAAGCTGCAACATTATCAAGATTTAGGAGCGGCATTATCTTTTCTTGAAAAAACCACAGCACTTGAATGGCGAACTCACTTTCATGTACCCTTATTTATAGACGATTATCAAGTATTGCAGTCAACACAAGACGACATTGTGAAAGTATTTGAACTATTGCAAAAAAACGAAATTTGCAATCATTTAGAAATCGAAACCTACACTTGGGAAGTCTTACCTCCCGAAATGAAAGTAGATATCGCAGCATCCATTCAGCGCGAATATGAATGGGTTTTATGGAAATTAAAAGCAATCAATTCTCAAGA
>JBCCLY010000510.1:0-3741 GCA_039026655.1 Cyanobacteria bacterium P01_C01_bin.38
CAAGTGTGTCAGCAGCTACAAGCAAGTCTGAATGCCTGGTTGAGATTTGAGCCGTTTCAAAACATTGAACGGCAATTACGGACTCTACTTAGTCGTGATGATGAAGTTAGAATCATTGTTGAAACAGATATAGCTTTACTACACAGTTTGCCTTGGCATTTATGGGATTTTTTTGATGACTATCCCAAAGCTGAACTAGCTTTAAGCAACAATGAATATGCTTCTCCTCAAGTATTACGAAAATTTCCTACTGGTAAAGTCAATATTTTAGCAGTTTTGGGTAATAGAGTTGGTATTGATATTGATAAAGACAGTGATTTACTCAAAAATTTGACAGATGCTCAAACCACATTTTTAATCGAACCAACAAGGACAGAACTTGACGAGCAACTGTGGAATTATGATTGGGATATTCTTTTTTTTGCGGGACATAGTGCTAGTTTTGCAGATGGAGAGATAGGAGAAATTTACATTAATGATACAGAAAGTTTAACTATTTCTCAGCTTAAAAATGCATTAAAAAAAGCAATATCACGCGGTTTAAATATAGCAATATTCAATTCTTGTGATGGAATTGGTTTAGCACGAAATTTGGCTGAATTAAACATTCCTCAGATGATTGTCATGCGAACAAAGGTGCCAGATTTTGTCGCACAAGAATTCTTAAAAAACTTTCTTATAACCTTTGCTAATGCTAAAAACCTGTATTTAAGCGTGCGAGAAGCACGAGAAAGACTACAGGGATTAGAAACTAAATTTCCTTGTGCTAGTTGGTTGCCAGTTATTTATCAAAATCCTACAACTGATTCTACTACTTGGGAAGAATTAAAAGGCAATGTTAGTCAAACTTTATCTGAAGATAAATTGGTTCGCAATCAAACATCGTTTTCAAAATATAAACTTTTGGCTTTTATATTAAGTAGTTTTATTGGGCTGCTTTCGAGTATAAGTTTAAGGTATTTAGGAGTTTTTGAAACAATTGAACTGCAAACTTTTGACCAAATATTGCGACTGAAACCTCAAGAGCCACAAGATAGAAGAGTTGTTATTGTTGAAGTAACCGAGGAAGATATTCAATATTTACAAGAGTATCCTCTTACTGATGGAACAGTTGCAAAATTACTTAGTAAATTACAAAAATATAAGCCGCGAGTTATTGGATTAGATATTTATAGAGACTTTGCAATTACCTCAGAAAAATCCAATCAAATACAGCTTCCCACTCAACTTAGTGAAGAAAATATAGTTGTTGTTTGCAAAGGTAAAGATAGAGAAAAGGATTCCGAAGGAGTAAAACCTCCTCCATCTGTTGCAGTAGAGCGTCAAGGTTTTACTGACGCAATTAAAGATCCCGATGGCATTGTGCGTCGCCAAATTTTGATGATGCAACAAGAGCCTAATTCGCCTTGCGAAACGCCTTATTCTCTTTCATTTCAATTAGCTAGTCGTTACTTATCCGATGAATTTATTGAATTAGAAGTTGATGACGATGCCAATGGGATCAAATTTGGTTCTAAAGAACTTAAACGCTTAAAACCCACTCTTAGTGGTCCATATCAGAGTAACGTTGATTTAGGAGGAATGCAATTACTTGTCAACTATCGCAATACTGATTTTCTCACAGTTTCCCTTAGAGATGTATTTAACGATCGAGTGAGTGCCGAACAACTTCAAGATAAGGTACTTCTTGTTGGAGTCACGGCCAACACTATCAGCGACCATTGGTCTACTCCCTACAGTACTATAAAGAAAAATTTCCAAGAAATACCAGGGGTGATTATACAAGCACAAAAAGCCAGCCAAATTATAAGTGCGTTTATTGATAATCGTCCAGTTATTTGGTTTTTGAACTCATGGGGAGATATCATCTGGATATATGCATCGTCGGTACTTGGAACTACAATTATTTGGTTCGTTCGTTCCCCATCTCATAAGGCGTTTGCCATAGCTACAACCATTATTTGTTTATATGGAGCATACGCGATCGCCCTTTTAAATCAAGGGCTATGGATACCATTTATTCCTTCAGCTTTTGCCCTGGTTGTAAGTGCTGGTGTTGTATTGATTGTTCCAATGTCTACATCGAAAAGATTAAAGTCTGGGAATGGGGAACAGGGAATGGGGAACGGGGAATGGGGAGTAGGGAGTAGGGAGTAGGGAGTAGGGAGTAGAATTATAGGTTGGTAGTTGGCGATTTATCGCTCGGATAAGGAAGCCGCATTCAGCAGACATAAATCTTAATATTTTCTGGGAGTAGGGAATAGGGAACAGGGAACAGGGAACAGGGAATGGGGAGTAGGGAGTAGGGAGTAGTCTGTTTCATAAATCTTAATACGTTCGTAGTTGGCGATTTATCGCTCGGATTCGGATAAGAAAGCCGCATTCAGCATCTTGGAATTGTAATATTTTGTTATGCAAAGCATTTATGCATAATTCAACAGTGTTAACTCCTATATTATTAAATGAAGATTGACTTACTAAATTAATTTTTTAAAGTTCGGTTGATACATCGTTCAATCGGCTTAATCGTTACTCGCGGCTAAAACCGCACGTGGCGTTTTTCCTCCGCGCTTTAAAAAGACGCGGTTTCCAAACTACCGGAGATTTTTAGATGAAACTGATTTTAACAATGTTTCTGATTTTGAGCGGCATAACCCAATATGCACCACAAGCAACTGCCCAAAGAAATCCATCTCAACCAGCTAGAAAACCTAGAGTGTTAAGAAAACCACGTTCTGCTCCACCAAAGGTACCTAAAGGATTAACTCCAATATCCGGACGTAGAAGGGGAATGGGTAGTAGAGATGGAGGTAATTGCCCTGCGGTTGAAATACCACTTACAGCCATAGCACCATTTCAAGAGCAACGAAAAGCTCGCAAGCAATCCGATAAATCAAGCGTTGGGATTGTAGGAGGGTTAACGACTTTGGAAAGACCGTCATTTATGTTTTACCTTCCGTATACCCAAGATTTAGCTGGTGCAAGTGCTGAATTTAGCTTGCAGGACGATCGGGGAACAGATGTGTTTAGACAACAAACCGCGCTACCTGCAAAATCTGGTATTGTAAGTGTTTCTCTTCCCAAAACTGTTAAATCTTTAGAAATTGGTCAAAACTATCGCTGGTATTTCAAAGTTCGTTGTAGCGCTAAGACAGGAAGACCTCCCATTTATGTAAATGGGTATATTCAAAGAATAAATCGAGATCCTCGCATTAACAAACAATTACAAGCAGCAGCTAATTCTTCGCAGAGGATGGAAATTTATAAGCAAGCAGATTTATGGTTTGACGCTGTAAATATGCTCGCACAACAACGCCAATCTTCTAAGCGTACATCTATGAGACAAGATTGGCAAAGTTTATTGCAATCATTGAATTTGACTGATATTACTAATCAAAATTTTGTAAACTAAATTTTGATTAGGGATTAGGGAGTAGGGAGTAGGGAGTAGAAAAATTGTAGGTTTGTAGTTGGCGCTTTAGCGCTCCGGAGCGATAAATCGCCAACTACAAACTACATCTAGTTAGCAACCCAACTCGGATGTTGGGTTTCACGACCTTCAACCCAACCTACGTCTACTCCCCATTCCCTACTCCCCACTCCCCACTCCCTACTCCCTTATTTTCTACAACCAATTACCAACTAAAACATAAGGTGCCCACTGCATCGGACGTTCGTATCCGTTTGTTTGCAGCATTTTTATTTGAGCTTGTTGTAAGGCTTCTGCGGTGGTTTTACCTG
>JBCCLY010000511.1:0-3735 GCA_039026655.1 Cyanobacteria bacterium P01_C01_bin.38
TCGGTTTGAGCATCTTGAGTGGTAGCTTCCAATTGTTGTTTGAGACGATTTACCAATTCAATTAAAATCGCTTCCCCTTGCTCCTGCTGCAATGACATTCGAGACAATTGTTGAGAAAGATTACTTTGATAATCTTCTAAATCTTGTTGCAGCGTGTTAAAAGCATTATTAAAAGCATTACCAATTGATTCGGATTCTTGATTCTGAGTAGTGGTGTATGTTCCGGATTGGAGAGTTGTGTTTCCCGTTGGGCGATCGACCAGTTTTTCCAATGAAGCTTGTAACTGCACGGAAATGTGATTCCCCAATACTTGAGCCAATTGACGCACTAACACCTGTAGCTCATCAATTTGTCTTCCTCCTTGCAACTGCTCTCTTTCTTCTTGCAGACGTTTGATATCATCAGCCAAGCGGATTTTTTCACCTTGTAGGCGCTTGACATCATCCTGCAAAGATTTGAGCAAATTCCGCTGGATAATTTGTAATTCCTCAGTGACAGCCCGTAAAGCAGATTCGGCTGAACCGTATGGCTCACCTGCTCTACGTGACTTTTCTGGTCCGTTATCAAATCGTCCCATTAATCCTTATCCTCTGCCCCTTGTTTGACCACCTTTGTGGCTGGCTATTAACTTACTTGGTGGCCTTGATTGTTACTAGTTACTATCGTATTTTCTCAGTAATCGCTCTCTTTTTTTTAATTAACTAATATAAAGTAATATGAAACCTCTTTAAAAAAATATCATCAATAAATGAATTTATAAAATTTGTTTTTGTAATCGAAGGTATTATTTTTAGCATATTCAAATAATAAGTAATATCGATAAGTTCTTGATTACAGTCGAATAAACCAGTAGACAATTTAATATATAAAGAGTCCTAATGTGTTTTTTTTATCACATTTTTACCAGTAAAACAGTTTTTTTACGTATATAGTAGACTTGACAAAAACGTAAAAATAAATATTATATGCAATTTAGCTCATCAGGCAGAAAAATGTTTGACAACAAATGATTTTACTGTTTTGCGGGAGATAGGTAGACTTAATTTCATACTTTAAACATTATTTTAATACTTAATTGAACGCACTGAAATTCATGATATATCTTACACTCAGAATCTCAAAAATCCGCATTAAAATTCATGGATTACTGACAATATAAGAATCTGGTTTGATTTGTAAAATTACTTATGGAGTTAGGAAAGGGGAAACAGGAAAGAAGTCACTCAGGAGTAAAGTCGAGCGCAACTATTTACCCAGAGGTGTGGCGTTAAGCGAAGCTCTACCGAAGGTAATCGCCCCTTATATTTCAGCAGGGATTGGAGAAGCAGCCAAAACTATCATGTATAATTTTGTCATCCTGCCATAGGAATAAAATTAGAAGACGGGAAATAAAAAGTTTTGCAGCCACCCGAAGAACACTTTCAAAAAATCGAAGCTATATTTCAAAAACACGCTGAAGCCCTCGAAGCTGAAATTCGTGCCCTACAGCAAGCGGATGAAACGGCGAAATGGAGTGCGGCATGGAAGCGAATTTATAATTGGCGCTTTGCGAATGCTTTCGCACGTCAGAAGATTTTTCGCAATTGGGGTGCCGATGCTGCTGCATGGGGATTATTGCCGGAGAGGTTTTATCCCAATCGGGGGAATGAGAAGGGGTGAGTATAAAGAGTGAGAGAGTGAGAGAGTGAGGGAGTGAGGGAGAGGTAATTGAATGGGGTTTTTGTTTCCAACCAATTACTAGCACCGTGCAGACGGTGGGGTTTTATACCCTGCATGTCTCGATAATTCGTAATTCGTAATTCGTGATGGGGAGGATGAGGAGACAAGGAGACAAGGTGAAAGTCAACGCAGCTTTTTAACTGATTTTTGATTTCCTTATGCTAAGCGTCGCCCTTTGGGCATCTTCTTAATCAAATATCAAAAATAAGCTTAGTATATAATTTTTCATTGTGTAAATAAATGATTTTCTCTTTACATTGTCTTCCTTGAAAAGCTTAAAAATCATTGCTATATATAAGCTGAACCTGAAATTATGTAACTTTGCTTTCTAAGTAAATTTATATAAAAATTATCTTGCGTGGGGTTTCAACCGCCAAATATATTCAACAATTTTCTACAATTAATCAATAAAAAAATGAAGTACCATCACGCACTTTCATCAACATTAATAGGAGTATCAATAGTACTCGTACAGCCGCAAGTTACCAATGCTGCTTTATCTACCGAACAATTAGGAGAAATAGCTCAAGGAATTACCGTACTAATTGAAACTACAGATAAGAAAGATAATGGCTCTGGAGTAATTATTCAAAAACAAGGTGATAGTTATACTGTGTTAACTGCTGCTCATGTAGTTAAAAGCTCAAATCAAAAATATGAAATAGTTACTCCCGATAAGCAGCGTTATCAGCTCGATCGCAGCAAAGTTAAAAAGCTACCAAACCAAATAGATTTAGCTGTTGTTACGTTTACGAGTAATAAAGATTATCAAGTTGCAAAAGTTGGGAATCCCGATAAAGCAAAGTTAGGTACAACCGTTTATGTTGCAGGGTTTCCCAAGAAGACAGCATCAAGAAAATTTTCTAGCATAAATTTCCCTCCACCAGGACAAATTACAGCAAATGCCACACAAGCAGTAGATGGCGGATACAGTCTGAGTTATAACATTGCTACTTTACCAGGAATGAGTGGAGGACCGCTGCTTAATCAACAAGGAGAATTAATTGCAATTCATGGTAGAGGTGAACCTGCAAACGTTGATGATATTGTTTATGAAAAACTAAATCCCGAAATCGTTTACGTTAAAGGTAATAATAATTATGCTATTCCTATATATACTTTTGTGCGACAAGCTTCTTTAGTTGGCGTAAATTTAGGAATTACTGCGCCACCGCTACAAGTTGCACAAGCACCAACGGCTGAAAATTTCTTTTTAAAAGGTGTTGATAAGGCAGAAAAAAAAGATTATCAAGGGGCAATAAATGATTTCAACCAAGCTATCAAAATTAATCCCCAATATGCCGAAGCCTACTACAACCGGGGTAATGCTCGCACCCAATTACAAGATTATCAAGAAGCAATAAATGATTTCAACCAAGCCATCAAAATTAATCCTGAATATGCCGATGCTTACTTAAGCAAGAGAGATGCTCATAATAATTTAAGTCCGACAGCTCGGAAGATAGCTAACCAAACGCAGGCGATGCTTGCAGAGCAACGTGCGTTTCAGCTTCTTATGCAAAAGATAAAAAATGACGATACCTTACGTCAGAAATTTATAATGGAGTTACGTCGTCAGGCAGAAGAAAATAAAAAAAATTCCTTTAACTAAATATTTTTAAGTCAAAAATTATAGGGAGTAGGGAGTAGGGAGTAGGGAACAGGGAACAAGAAGAATGTAATATTCCATTACTACTTGCAAAGTGCTGTAATTTTCTTAATGGTTTGTAGTAAGGAATGCGCGTCTTGAAATAACAGGGCTAAAGCCCTTACTACGAACTTTAATTATTAGTTCGTAAAACATCAATATATTTTTATTTGATGGGAAACAAAGCAAAGAGCTTTTTATACTATTGCAGTTAATTTACAATAACATTTTATCAAGTTTAAAAATCAAAAACTTGTCTAAAGATAGATATTTATTCTGATATATTCCATCTCAAAGAACTTGGTTGCATTTTAAATTGTTTCAAGGACTACTTTTCTAAATTATTTAAAAAGATAAATATCAAAAA
>JBCCLY010000512.1:0-3726 GCA_039026655.1 Cyanobacteria bacterium P01_C01_bin.38
TTCATATAAATTTGATTTTCAAGGTGGTCAATTTGGTTTGTATCGTCCGTCAATTGATATTACCGGACCTTTAGGAAATAGAAACGATTCTCCTGCATATCGTTTAACAAGTTCTTATGAATGGTCGGAAAGTTTTAGAGACTTTGAAGAAAGACGAACATTTTTTGTATCTCCCGTACTCAAATTAATAAATTCTGACCGAACTCAATTAATCGCAGAATTAGAGCATCTGACATACAACACTAATGGAGGTGCGCCAGAAGTACCCGCTTTGGGAACAGTATTAGATAATCCCGAAGGTGAAATTGATTCTAGCGTTAACTTAGGGGAACCATCCCTTAGCGAAAACGAAAGTAGAGCAACTCGTTGGGGTTATCGATTCAAACATGAATTCAGCGATAACTTGACATTTGCCAACGAGTTATTGATTTCTAATGCGGATGTTCCAACAAGTAATTTTATTCTGCCAAGGGGACTTAGAGCTGATAATCGCACCTTAGATCGAATTCTCGTAGAAAATCCCAACGAATTAAGCAGCTTGACTCTCAACACCAGTTTAGCTGGAAAATTTGCCACGGGTAACATAAAACACGAACTGCTATTTGGTGTAGAACTATCGCGAGATACATTTGAAGATAAACTCGATATCAACGGAATTGGTCCTATCGATCTTTTCGATCCCCAATACTCACCCGAAAGCCTTAATCCTTTTCCGATTCCTCTTGAAGATGTCAGAACAGAAACGGATTCTATCGGTTTTTATCTCCAAGACCAAATTTCATTATCAGACCAATGGATTGTAGTATTAGGTGGACGCTTTGATGTAGCCGACCAAACTTATGAAGATCGTCTGAACTCACAACAAAGTTTTGAGCGTACAGATGAAGCTTTTAGTCCCCGTGCAGGTGTTGTTTATAAACCAGCCGAAAACATTTCATTTTATGGTAGCTATACCCGGTCATTTAAACCCGTAATTGGAAGAGAAACTTCCCTCGATCCAGTTACCGACGAACTTATTATTGGCGAAGCATTTATACCAGAAAAAGGCACCCAGTATGAAATAGGTGTCAAAGCCGATTTATTAGATAACAGACTTTCAACAACATTGGCATTATTCCATTTAGAAAGGACAAACGTAATCGAAGAAGGAGCAAGCGGTCCTTTAGGCTCCCGGCAAACAGGAAAACAGCGCAGTCAAGGAGTAGAAGTCAGCTTAGCCGGTGAAATTACACCAGAATGGAACATTATAGCCAGTTATGCTTATACAGATGCCATAATTTCCGAAGATGATGTCTTCACCGAAGGTAACTCCCTACGAAACGTCGCCAAACACGGCGCTAGCTTGTGGACTACCTATCAAATCAATTCCGGAAACTTGCGAGGTTGGGGATTAGGTTTAGGACTATATTACGTCGGAGAACGCCAAGGAGACTTCAATAACAGCTTTAGTTTACCCAGCTACCTGCGAACAGATGCCTCCTTATTTTACAGACGCAGCAACTTATCTGCCTCATTAAACTTCCAAAACCTATTCGACGTAAACTATTACCAAGGAGCGCGTAACGACTTGCGCGTCATCCCCGGCGCTCCCTTTACAGTCTTTGGAAAAGTATCACTTGAATTTTAAAAATTGGTAATGGGTAATTGGTAGTTGGTAGTTGGTAGTTGGTAGTTGGTGAAGCAGCGCGGTCTTGGGGGTCTCCCCCATGAGCGACTGCTGTAAGCGAAGCTTTCTCGAAGAGTACCCGAAGGGTAGTTGGTAATTGTTACTTAAGTACTTGGGAAGAATTAATTGGGTATTTGTCATTGCGAGTTGAACAAAGTGAAACGAAGCATATGTCCTAATGTCCAGTCGGACACGCTCCGCTAACGCAATGACACAATTAATTTTGCGTACCCACTTATTACTCATTACTCATTACTCATTACTCATTACCCACTACCCATTACCCACTACCCACTACCCACTACCCATTACCCCTAAATGCGTACCTTTATAATCATCTGGCTCGGTCAAATAGTATCCGGTATCGGCAGCTACATGACCGTATTTGCACTGACAATCTGGGTTTGGCAAGCTACTGGTTCGGCAACTGCTTTAACTTTGGTCAGTTTTTTCGTTCAATTACCGCGATTGCTGATAACTCCGTTTTCTGGAATAATTGTAGACCGCTTTAACCGCAAACAGTTAATGCTGCTCGGCGATATTGTGGCTTTTTTATGTACTTTCACCATCGGTTTATTACACTTCACCGATAGATTAGAAGTTTGGCATCTTTATTGTGTAGTGGCAATTTATGGCGGTTTTGGACAAATCCAAACTTTAGCTTATTCTGCTTCTATTCCTTTAATGGTACCCAAAGAACAGTATACCCGTGCCGGTAGCATGAGTTCCGCTGTCAACTATGCTTCAGCAATTCTTTCTCCGGCTTTAGCTGGCGGACTTTATCCGATAATTGGTTTGGGTGGAATAATCGCTGTAGATATTGCAACCTTTTTTGTTGGTTTAATCACTTTAGTAAGTTCCCATATTCCTCAACCTTTACCTGAAGAATCAGATAGTGAAAATCCCATTCAAGAAAATATTTGGCAAAAATTAACTTTCGGTTTCCGCTATATCTTTGCTAAACCACCTTTATTAGCAATGGTAATTGCTTTTACTTTATTCGCTCTGCCCAACGATATTGCTAAAGTCTTGTACAATCCTTTAATTCTGGCAAGAACAAATGGTAATTCCCAAATTTTAGGCAGTGTCACAACTGCCGCTGGTTTAGGAGGTGTTATCGGAGCATTATTGCTAAGTACTTGGGGTGGTTTCAAACGTAAAATTCACGGTATGCTGCTTGGTTTTATTGGCGCTGGCTTCTTTAGAAGTTTCCTTGCGTTTACGCAAATTCCCTGGGTTTGGATGTCATCAATGTTTCTTTCTACAATGCATACCCCTTTGTTTTTTAGTTCCAGTAATGCCATTTGGTATGCCAAAGTTCCCTCTAGCTTACAAGGAAGAGTTTTAGCAGCAGATCAATCAATTGGCATATTAATTTCCTTAACAGCCCCCTTAATCGCCGGTCCCTTAGCAGATAGAGTATTTGAACCAGCAATGCAGCCCAATGGTGCTTTAACGCCAATTTTCGGTTCGATATTTGGTACTGGTAACGGCGCTGGAATTACTTTAATATACGCGATCGCCTCTATTTGGATTTTACTGGTAGGTATAAGTGGCTACTTTGTCCCCACGTTACGCAATGTTGAAGAGCTTTTACCCGATTGTGATGAGCAGGTTAAAGGTTAAAGGTCAAAGGTTAAAGGTCAAAAGTTAAAGTTTAAAGGACAAAGGTTAAAGGTTAAAGGTGTTAAATTAACGTTATTTAGCATTTATCGTGCAAATTTTGCACAATCACTCATAATACACTAATTTGCACACAAATGTGCATTAAAAAATGTAATTTCGACCTTATTGTTAACAAAGCATCAAAAATAAAAGGTTCGTAGTAAGAGTCGTCTTCCCTCTGACATAAGGGCTAAAGCCCCAACTACAAACTACATATAATTTTTATTATTCCCCATTACCAACTACCAACTACCAACTACCCAATGCCCAATGCCCAATGCCCCATTCCCCATTCCCCATTCCCCATTCCCGTCAATATACTGACAAGCAAAATCTCTTTATACAAACTTCATGAAGATTCTACCTGCATCACGAAATTTAAAACTACAATGAAA
>JBCCLY010000513.1:0-3726 GCA_039026655.1 Cyanobacteria bacterium P01_C01_bin.38
TTAATGTTAAAGGAAAAATCGGATTTACTAATAAATTCGATGCGAATGAACAAATAGAATTGCTCACAGCATTAGCGCCTCTAACATTGCAACAGTTAGGAGACAGAAGTTTTCTCGAATTCCATAAAGTAAAATACGCTTATACTGCTGGTGCAATGGCTGGCGGTATTGCTTCGGAGGAATTAGTAATTGCTTTCGGAAAAGCTGGAATCCTCAGTTCCTTCGGTGCTGGTGGTTTGAGTAAGGAACGCGTTGAATCTGCAATTAAACGAATTCAGCAAGCTTTACCAGAAGGGCCATACGCTTTTAACTTGTTACATAGCCCTAGCGAACCTGCAATGGAAAGAGGCTCGGTGGACTTGTGTTTGCAATATGGAGTAAAAACCGTTGAAGCTTCGGCTTTCCTTGATATTACGCCCAATATCGTTTACTACCGCGCTGCGGGATTAAGCCTTAATAGCAACAATCAAATAGAAATAAATAATAAAGTTATCGCTAAAGTTTCCCGCACAGAAGTAGCCAGTAAATTCTTAGCTCCAGCACCAGCTAAAATGCTTCAGGAACTGGTTAGCCAAGGTTTGATAACCGAACTACAGGCAACTTTAGCCCAGAAAGTTCCCATTGCTGACGATATCACCGTTGAAGCCGATTCTGGCGGACATACAGATAATAGACCTTTAGTCTGTTTGTTACCTACAATACTTGAATTGCGCGACGAATATCAGCAAAAATACTGTTACAATAATCCAGTGCGAATTGGTGTAGCTGGAGGTATTGCAACCCCGCAATCAGCATTAGCAGCCTTTATGATGGGTGCTGCTTATGTAGTCACAGGTTCGATCAATCAATCCTGCGTAGAAGCAGGAACCTCCGACTATACCAAAAATCTGCTTGCAAAAGCACAAATGACAGACGTAACAATGGCACCTGCCGCCGATATGTTTGAAATGGGCGTGAAATTGCAAGTACTCAAACGCGGCACCCTCTTCGGAATGCGCTCGCAAAAACTATATGAGCTTTATCAGCGGTATGACTCTATCGAAGATATCCCCGTTGCAGAAAGAGAAAAGTTAGAAAAACAAGTTTTTCAGCAGAGCTTAGATGCAATTTGGTCAAGTACCCAGCAATATTTAGCACAACGCAGCCCTGAGAAATTAGAAAGGGCTATGAAAAATCCTAAATTCAAAATGGCATTAATTTTTCGCTGGTATTTAGGTTTATCTTCGCGCTGGTCAAACTCTGGAGAGAAAGGGCGAGAAACAGATTATCAAATTTGGTGCGGCCCCGCGATGGGAGCATTTAATAACTGGGTAAAAGACACTTATCTAGCTCAACCACAGAATCGTCATGTAGTTGATATTGCTTATCATATTCTTACAGGTGCAGCTTATTTATACCGACTGCAAGCATTGAAACTGCAAGGAGTAGAATTGCCAGCGCATTTTGCTCAATATCACCCTGGTTGAGGAGAGGGGGTAGAGGGGGTAGAGGGGGAAGAATCAATTACCAACTACCAACTACCAACTACCAATTCTCAATGCCCCATGCCCCATGCCCAATCCCCAACAACTAACAATTTTGCTCAATATCACCCTGGTTTAGGAGAGGGGGAAGAGGGGGAAGAGGGGGTAGAGGGGGAAGAATCAATTACCAACTACCAATTACCAACTACCAACTACCAACTACCAATTCTCAATGCCCCATGCCCCATGCCCAATCCCCAACAGCTACAGAGACATGAAAAAACGGAGATTTATTTAATGAATTCCGATCGAACATACACCTTGGCTTTTATTTTCACGCATTTTCCCCCAGAAGTTAGTGGTGCGTCACAGTACAATTGGGAACGAGTTTTATGGCTGGCTGAACAAGGAATATATCGTGTTTTTGTATTAGCACCAGATTGTCAAAACACGTCTGTTTTACCTTCAATACCTTCACATTTGAGTGAAAGATTAATTGTTGAAAGATATCCTTCAAAACCTTGGATTCCTAATAAGATTCACTATGCCCCTACGTTGGCAGCAGTAAGTCAAATTAATCAAAGATTAGCTTACTACGAACCGCATTTGATTACTTTAGTCAGTGCAGAATTAGCTTTCTTATTTAGTACTTGGCAGTTACTAGGAAAAGATTATGCAACAAAATACCAAGTTCCTTATGTAACTGAATATCAAACAGATTTCTATAATTTTGCAGGTAGTTATCCTGTTTGGAAATTTTTGCGGGATATATTTATCCGCCCACTTACAGTGCATTACTATAATAAATTTGATACTACAATTGTACCTAGCAAAGAAATTAATCAGAATCTGCAAAAAATGGGTATGCAAAAAACTATGTTTATTCCATTTTTTGGAATTGATATTTCCTTGTACAGTCCCAACTGCCGAAATAAAAACTTCTTAAGTAACTGGTTAAGTAATGATGAAAAAGATAATAAAGTTTTACTTTTTCTAGGTCGTTTAAGTTTTGAAAAGCGGGTAGACTTGGTAATTAAAGCATTCGCAAAGCTAAAAAATAGACACGATAATTACTCGCTGATTATCGCTGGTGATGGCCCTGCCAACGTAGTGAATGATTTGAAAAGCCTTGCTAAATCAATACCTAATATTCACTTTACTGGATTTATTCATGGAGAAGCGAAAGCAAATCTATTAGCTTCGTGTGATGTATTTTGTAATCCTTCACCTTATGAAACTTTTGGTAGAACAGTAGTAGAAGCAATGGCTTCAGGAATTCCTGTTATAGCTGTCAATAGCGGAGCAGTTTCTGAGTACATGATTGACGGTTTTAATGGGTATCTCGTTAAACCCGATGATGTCGATAAATTTGCAAACACTATTGAAAAAGTTTTATCAAAAGATAATTCACAAATAATTGAAAATGCTTTACAAGATGCACAAAAATTTTCTAGCGAGCAAGGATGTGAAAACATCAATGGTTACTATCAAAAACTATTAAACTCAGTAAGTTCGCCAGATTTTGCAAAGCTCTGAAAGGTTAAAGGTGATACCAATTATCAACTATTAATTATCAATGCCCAATGCCCCATGCCCCATGCCCAACAACTAACAATTTTGCTCAATATCACCCCGGTTGAGGAGATGGGGTAGAGGGGGTAGAGGGGGTAGAGGGGGAAGAATCAATTACCAACTACCAACTACCAACTACCAACTACCAACTACCAATTACCAATGCCCAATGCCCAATCCCCAATCCCCAATCCCCAACAACTAACAACCAACAAATAACAACTAACAACTAATAACTATGTCTTTAACTACTCAAGATATTCAAAATTGGATGATTTCGCAGCTTGCGGAACAATTAAATATTGAAGTTGATGAAATCGATATTCAAGAACCTTTAGATACCTATGGGTTAGATTCGGCAGAGGCGATGATTTTGGCTAGTAAAGCCGAAAAGTTGTTGGGGTTTGAATTACCTCTTAATTTATTATGGCTTTATCCTAATATTGAAGCGCTTTCGGAACGTTTGGCTGAGGAAGTTATAGAGAGAAAAGCCCAAGAAGAAAGCGGAAATAACCGAATATCAAGCATAGGAGAAGAATTAAATTTAGCTGCTGAAGTTGTTCTCGATCCAGCTATAGATCCTTTAAAAGTACCATTAGAACCAAAAGAAAAACCGGAAAGCATTTTTGTTACCGGGGGAACTGGCTTTTTAGGAGCTTTCTTAATTCAAGAACTTTTACATCAAACTGAA
>JBCCLY010000514.1:0-3723 GCA_039026655.1 Cyanobacteria bacterium P01_C01_bin.38
TTCACCATCTGGACCTGTACCACTGTTATTGTTACCAGGGTCAATTTCCATAGTGTCAGCGTCAGGAACACCATTACTTACAGTCGGTGGTGCATCGGGAACACCATCAGGATTACCACCAGGACCTGTTGTATCGGTTCCAGCTGGTGGCGTACCATCATCGTTAAAGTTACTGGGATTATTGTCACCAGATTCATCAATTACTGGGGGATTATTGGTAGTCGGGTCGTTATCACCATCAGGAGTACTACCAAATAACTGAGCAATATTGTTTACAGTTAATGGTGCAGATGCTGTTGACTCAACGCTCAAATTAATTTTGAAACCTGTAACAGTTACACCGGGGTTTACAGAAGTAACAACTGCTGGATCGTTAACAAAACCAATGCGGGTTACATCCGCTAAATTTGCCGGTGGATTTGTATCGTATGTTTTCCATTGTGTAGCTGTATCGTTAGCGTTAGCAGCTATAGCAGCATCAGTATATACAGCTTTCCACCCCGGAGGTGCGCTAGAGCTAGCGAAATCTGTACCAGCAGGAATTGCATCAGATATTAATATGCGTGTTTGTTGAGAACCATCCAAGTTAATAGGTGTACCAACTAACGGTGCTGGATCGATTCCATTTCCTGTAGGGTCATTTTGCTCAACTTCTACACTAAGGTCGTAAGCCAAAGTATCATCAGTAATATCAGTTAAAGTTCCCGAATTACTGTAATCACTACGCTCCTTAAGTATCTTCGCTAAAGCATAGGTTTTTAGAGCTTCATCAACAGTAATTTCTTGAGTCGCACTAGCTTCACGAACTCCGTTTACAGGTGTACCATCAACTTCACCATTACCAGTACCGTCAGGGTTATCTACAGTGTAAACGTCACCACCATTTGGATTTCGTAGTTGGTTTTGGTCATCACCGGGAGTATCCCCTAACTTAACTGTAATAGGTGTACCTGCTGTAGCTCCAGCAGTAACTTCAACAGGAACCCGAACTTGTACTGTACCGTTAACTGGAACTGAATCTGTTTCGATCTCAGTTGTTGTAATTGGTGTCCATGTAGTACCACCATCGCTACTGAATTCCAAATTACCACTAACTGAAGCTGGACCTGTTGTAGTTGCTAAGTTGGGAATTCTGAATTTTGTGGGGTCGTTACCTACGTTAGTAACGGTGTAGTTAAAGTAGAATTGATCTCCAGCATCAGCAGCACCATCTCCATCTACATCATTTATCGGTGTAGTACCAGCAGTTGTAACGGTGATACCTGCAACTTCCGCAACCTGAACAACAACTTCATTAGACGTAGTGTTAATTGGTGTGTTGGGATTATTCGGATCTTCGTAAGTTGCAGTCGCGCTGTTCTTGATTTCCCCACCCGCTGATGTGGCTTGAGCTAGTACAGGTGCAACAAATTGAAATACACCATTAGCAATTAATGCAGAGGCAACTAAGGAACGATAGATATGTCCCTTTTTGACAAAATTCTTTTTCTGTGACATTTTAGAATTAATAGCAAATTATGACTTCTCAGCCTACGTGCAAGCACGTAGGCTTTTCTGTGCAGCTCTTTTTGGAACTACAGCGGAGCATTTATAACCTAGAAACCCTGGTTCTTGAGCGTTGCTTCAACCAAATAATTTTGATATTTCTCCGATATTATCGGTAGATAAACTTAACCCTGATATCCGGAAGCTGCTCTTTTACTCTTAAACACGAGTTTGTTTAGGTTTTGGATGAGTTGAAATATCAAAAGTATTTTCGGTAACAGATAAATCTTAATTTTAAATCTTTACTATATCGTCAGTATATATATGGAAATATCGATAATAAAAGCAAATATTCCGGTAAATTTTCTTGTTGAATTAGCTACATAATGTTGTAAGTATATTTTCTATAAAATTTCACGAATTTGTCACAAGTATTTTGTTATGGGCAGTAGCAAGCAATAAATAGTAAATTATTGCAGAAAAAATATTGCCGTTGCTGAATCCCAGTATGAATTTAAATGTAGAGACGCAAGGGTATCGCGTCTCTACAAGCGTTTCGGTTTTCAAATCAACCCATTTCATACATCAAATCAGCAACGCCAAAATATTTATTACTTTTATCGCAACCCGAACAGGGTTGCAAACCCTGTTCTAATAGCAAAAGTCATATAAATATGACTGGGAAATAAGCAATCAAAACTAATGGGACAGAACAGTCGTCTTTTTCATAAATTCTGATGGGTAAATAAAAAAGAACTTTTTTCTACCCCCTCTTCCCCATCTTCCCCCTCTACCCCCTCCCTAATAAAACCCATCAAAACTAACGGACGCGTATTCCAAAGCTGCAAATTTTAATCCCGACAAAAATTATCGGGATTGTTTGACTCGGTTTTTGAGCCATGTTAGTATCAGCCGACAGTTGACAGTAAAACAGTTAAGCGTTCAGACCGGGAGAAATACCAAATGCAAGCAGCAACCGACATCCAAAACCAAACTCATACCCATGCTTTTCACAAATTGAAGTGTAAAGAATGCGGTGCAGAATACGAACTTGAAGCAAAAAATGTATGTGAGTTGTGTTTTGGTCCTTTGGAGGTAAAGTACGATTACAGCAAATTACGTCAAACCGTAACTCGCCAAACTATTGAAGCTGGTCCTAATTCAATATGGCGTTATCGTCAATTTTTGCCTGTAACTAGCGAAAACCCCATTGATGTTGGAACTGGTATGACTCCTTTGGTTCGTTCCCATCGCTTAGCTCGTCGCTTGGGTTTAAAGAAACTATATATAAAAAATGACGCTGTTAATATGCCCACCCTGAGCTTTAAAGATCGGGTGGTATCGGTAGCCATGACTCGCGCCAAGGAATTAGGTTTTACTACCGTATCCTGCGCCAGCACCGGAAACTTGGCAAATTCAACAGCGGCGATCGCGGCTCATGCAGGTTTGGATTGTTGCGTGTTCATACCAGCAGATTTGGAAGCCGGTAAAATTTTAGGAAGTCTTGTTTATAGCCCTACTTTAATGGCCGTAAAAGGTAATTACGACCAAGTTAACCGTTTATGTTCGGAAGTTGCCAATACTCACGGCTGGGGATTTGTAAATATTAACTTACGTCCTTATTATTCCGAAGGTTCCAAAACATTAGGCTTTGAAGTAGCAGAACAATTAGGTTGGGAACTACCAGACCATATTGTGGCACCTTTGGCAAGCGGTTCGTTATTCACCAAGATTTATAAAGGCTTCAACGAATTTAAAGAAGTAGGTTTAGTAGCAGATAAAAACGTCCGCTTCAGCGGCGCACAAGCCGAAGGATGTTCTCCTATAGCCAAAGCATTCAAAGAAAAGCGCGACTTCGTTGTGCCAGAAAAACCCAACACCATAGCAAAATCAATTGCAATTGGAAATCCAGCAGATGGTATTTACGCAGTAGAAATCGCAAATAAAACCAACGGTAATATAGAATCAGTTAACGACGCAGAAATTATCGAAGGCATGAAACTGCTTGCCGAAACCGAAGGTATATTTACAGAAACCGCCGGTGGTACAACAATTGCAGTATTAAAGAAACTAGTAGAAGCAGGAAAAATCGATCCAGAAGAAACCACAGTTGTTTACATTACCGGCAACGGCTTAAAAACCCAAGAAGCCATACAGGGCAGCATCGGCGAACCTTTGACAATTGACGCAAAACTCGATAGTTTTGAATCAGCCCTCGAACGTTCCCGCACCCTCGAA
>JBCCLY010000515.1:0-3721 GCA_039026655.1 Cyanobacteria bacterium P01_C01_bin.38
AGCGCTCGCGAATAATGAGGATCTTGCCTTGTACCCAGCAATCTTGGATCGGAAGCAAGCTGACGTTGCTGAGATCTTGTTAAATCAATTTGTATATCGGGTGTAATTCCCTTTTTATTGATATCAGTTCCTTTAGGAGTGTAATAATGAGCAATAGTAATAGCGACACCAGAACCATCTGCTAGTTCGTGAACTGATTGTACTAATGCTTTACCAAAGGTTTTTGAGCCAATTACAGTTGCTCGTTTGTTATCTTTGAGTGCGCCTGTGAGAATTTCACTCGCACTAGCTGAATTGCCATCAACTAAAACTACCAACGGACGATTTGTTAAAGCTGTGCTATTGGCTTTTGTTAATTCGCTTCCACCTTTACGATCTTCGGTGCGAACAATTGAACCTTCATCAAGCCACATTCGAGCAATTTCAATGCTCGCGTTTAACAAACCACCGGGATTTCCTCGCAAGTCTAATACAAACCCATCAACGTTACTAGCATTCAATTTACGGATAGCTCGCTCCATTTGTTCTGCTGCATGAGCGCTAAATTCCCGCAAGCGAATATAGCCAACCTGACGATTTCCTTCTTTTCTCAGGGTATAACGCACGGTTGGGACTTCAATAGTTGCCCGCGTCAGCTTAACGTCAAATGTTCTTTGAGTAGCCCTTCCCAAACGCAAGTTGATAGAAGTACCCACCTTACCTCGAATCAACTTTGAGGCATCCTCTATTTTCATGTTTTTGGTGGATTTTCCGTCAATAGCCAGGATTATATCGCCTTGTTTGATACCCGCTCGTAATGCTGGAGAATTTTCTAAAGCTTCTACAACTGTTAAAAGGTTGGTTCTTCGATCTATCTCCATACGGATACCAATCCCAGAAACTTCTCCAGATGTTTGAGAAGTTAGAGCCTGATACTCTTTGGGGTCCATAAAACGAGTATATGGATCGCCCAATTTTTTTAAAATTTGACGAACGGCAACATAAGCTTGCTCGCGAGAAGTATAATTTTTACTTAATAAAGTTCGTCTAGCAGTTTGCCAATCCTGATTATTAAAAGATCCATCTACGTACTCGCGATTCACTAATTGCCATACTTGGTCAACAATCGCTTTAGGGCTATCCTGTAGAGCCGCACGAACCGAACGACACCAAACTGGACCAAATACAGACACTGCTGCTGTAGTGGCTATTGCTCCACCAATAAAAGCCGATCGCAGTGGCGAGTAACGTTTCGCTGATTGTTTCATTTATATTTGCACGAATAATGGTGTTTCTGACAGTTTAGCAATCAGATCGAATCGTCGAGAAGCCGATCCGTTTTGCTTTGTTGATACTTGAAGCTGCTAATAATTGTGTTGGAAATTTTTCTTAAAACAAGCTTACTAGCTTGCTTATAATAGCTTCTCAAATTAATAAATTTCCGACCCAAGCTTAATTAATTTATCTTGCCACTTTCATCAGTGTCATATTAGCAGCCAATTTTACTTGTCATAAATATAGATTATCGCTTAGCTATATTAGTTACATTAACTTTGGATTTGACCCCAGCTAACATTAACCATTTTATTCAGGCTTATCATGAATCGTAAAGTAAAAAATAACCGATTTTTCCAAAGAAAAACTCAAGTTCAAAAACGGTGGCGTTTTTTACAAAAGTTCACGATTGGTATTAGCCTACTAATTTCTATATGGTTATTTTTTACTACTATAACGGTATTGATTGCATCTTCCAAACCTGTAGATGCTTTTTTCGTTTTAGGTGGAAGTATCAAAAGAGAAATGTATGTAGCCGAGCTAGCCCAACAATATCCGCAAACTCCCATTTTAATTTCCAGCGGTTCTAAAGATCCTTGTATTTTGTTAATTTTCCAACGGCAAACTGCTCCTATGAACAATGTTTGGTTAGAAAAATGTGCAGATTCTACTTTTGATAACTTTTACTATAGTATTCCAATTTTGCGAAAATGGGGTACACGTAAAGTTAAATTAATTACTTCTACAACACATTTACCAAGAGCTAAATTGATGGCACAAATACTTCTAGGTTCTCAAGGAATGTGGGTAGAACCTGACATAATTCAAGAACAAGGTATTCCGGGAAATCGCGAATATAGTTGGAAAACCGCTTTAGATGTCACCCGAAGCATATTTTGGGCACCCATAAGTCAAGTCATCAAACCGCAATGTTCTAAAGTAATACAACTTAATCAAGTTAATTTACAAGAATGGCAAAATCGCGGCTTTAAATGCGAACGTCAAGGGAATTTGAAAGTAGGGAATTAAGAGTTAGGAGTTAGGAGTTAGGAGTTAGGAGTTGAAAGTTAGAAATTACATTATTAATTGATAATTGGTAGTTGATAATTGGTTACTGGTAACAAGTTACTGCTAATTGATAATTGATAATTGATATCGGTACTTTATTAAAATAGTTTTTCTGAAATTCTTCTTCGCGTACTGCTGCGGTAAATGTTTCTATTGCGGCTTCTATTTGAGTAGTATTAATGCTATCTTTCTGGCTAAAAATTAAATAATTATCTTGCGATTTGATTGTAAATCCTAACGCTTTTAAAGCTTGAAAACCATTATGCAATGTTTGGTCGCTAATTAATAGTTTTTCTAAAAGCTGCGTGCGAGTTGCTGCTTGATTTGTACGACACAAATATTTAGCTATTCCTACAAGTTTTAACCAAATTTCTCCTGGTGTTTGATTATCAGGTTTTGTCCATGCTAATGCTAATGGTTGCTGTTTGTGAAAGGAGCGTCTTAACCAAACTCGCAAATCATCCCAGCGAGTCGGACATTCTTTAAGAATAAGGGGAGTATCCGATAATGATGGATAGTCATTAGGGAGCAGATTACGCCAGTCTAAAATTGATGAGCGTTGATTTAATAATGGATCGATCGCTGTTTCGGCGGCACGTACTGCTATAAGCCGGATTTCGTAACGTTTTTTAAAAGAGTTGTAATCTAATTCAACTATACAATCTGACTTTCCCGGTGGTAATTCATCTTTATAATGTCCCCACCAGATGCCAGGAAAACGATTTTTTGTAGAGTCGTCACGAATATAAAATTCTGTTTTGATATATTGAATTTTCTTTCCTTTTGCATCTTGCTGGTTGCGATGCCAAGTATTTTCAAACCAACAATTTTTAATTAATAATTTTGGTACCGGATTACCCATTCCGCAGGGTTCTAATAGCTTTAATTCTAAAAATAATTCTTTACTTAAATCTGCTACGGTAACTATTAAGTCTGCTTCAACTTTTGGTTGCGGCATTACACCGCCAGTTATTTGTCGCAATCGTTGGTTAATTGCTTCGGTAAATAAAGGAATATTTTCTACAGGAATACTCAAACCCGCCGCAAAAGGATGTCCCCCAAAACGATGCAGTAAATGCTCTTGAGCTTTAACTAATTTATATAAATCTACCGAATTTACCGAACGTGCGGAACCTCTTGCGAGGGGAGGGATGGGGTGATGAGGTGAAATATCTACCCCCTCTACCCCCTCTACCCCCTCTACCCCCTCTACGTCTTCCTCTACCACTCCGGTACTTAATAAAATTGTCGGTCTTCCGGTATCTTGGGCTACTTGTCCGGCTACTAATCCTAAAACGCCTACTGCCCATTGGGGGTCTGCGAGAACTATGACGCTGGTGGTTGACAAGTCCATTTGCGAAAGCTTTTGCTCGACGTGACGGGCTACGTCTTTTTGTAG
>JBCCLY010000516.1:0-3720 GCA_039026655.1 Cyanobacteria bacterium P01_C01_bin.38
AACTTGTCCTGTTGTATTCTTTTACTATCTTCTACTTCTTCACTCATAACTCATAACTCCTAATAACCAATTAACAACTACCAACTACCAACTACCCAATCCCCAAATCTATTCTTCCAACTCACTTGCTTCTGCCAAAATCGGATTGATATCAAACCAAGATTCCCCACCACCATCGCGGTATTCAAATACTAAACGACTATGAACTAATGCTTGATATTCCAAGTCTCCTCTTACTTTTTTTCTTTTCTTTACCTGTCGTAATAATTCCCATTCATCATCGGAAATTTGCATAGTCATTTCATTGCGACGGTAGCGAATCAAAGCTTCTAATGTTTCATGGGATAAAGGAAGTTTTCTTTCCTTTTGAATCCAGTTATTCAACAACCGGAGCAAATCGCGCACGTGCCCCCCACTTACCTGACATAATCTATCTAAACTTTTGGCATCGTCGAAAAGTTCAGTAATTTTATTCAGACGCTGCTGTGGATTTAAATCCGGAAAAGCCCGTGCTAAAACCATTTGTCTTAATAACACCATCCCCGGTTCAAAAATACTTCCATTTGGTAATTGTACTGGTACCATTGGTAACACTTTTGGATCTTCAGGGAATCGTTGAGTCAAATTGCCATAATCGTTAGAGAACTTTAACGCTAAAGGCATTGTGTAAACAACATGACAACCTAACTTTGTTAAATACTCGCTCTGATCGATAAATAGATACTCTTGTTGCGGTCTTCCCCAAGACTTTATGCGAGAATCTACCCGATCGAGATTATCAACTATCACTACTAATCCTTTCTTACCCTGTTGCTTTAACTTTTCGATAGCAGGTTCAAGTAATTCAGAATTAATAGCTTCTAACAACTTAGTTTTTCGAGGTCCTAAATACTGATTCAGCCTGCCTCGCAAAGTCGCATCATCCTTTGTTTTCGCCGCAATCTCTCCAATTCCAAAAGCCAGAGAAAACTTGTCGGAATCCGAACTAATACCAATATCGCCAAAACCCGGAAGTTTAGCTTTCATCTCCACAACTTCCGCATTTAAAATCCGCCAAGCACCCTGTAGCAATTCCTTTAACAGTAATGGTTCATTCAAACTCATATCAGCTAGACTCTGACTAACCCGACGTGCCACACTCAGCAAGAAATCACCGATATCAACATCAGCCATTTCCATATCTTCGCTAGACTCAAAATAGACTACATAAAAACCTTCTCCCTCCAATTCCGCTTTTAATCGTAATAACTCAGTAGACTTGCCGCAGCCAATATGTCCCGTAAACAAAACGCAAGTAGGGCGATCCGGCGAGAAAAAAGTAATATTATCCCGCAACTCCTGAATAATCTTGCCACCTCTTACCGAAGAAAAATCAATATAATACTTTTCATCTTCAGCATTTTCGATAACCAGAGTTTTGCTAGGATTCGTAGCTTGAAAAAACTTTCGTAAATCTATCACCATACCAACAAACCCATATTTTGTAATAACGTCTTAATTCCAGTAGATTTAATAGCAGCTAAAATTACAATAGAAATAACATTAGAAATAATACTTAACCTGAAAGTAATAAAATACTCGGCTTATACAATGGTATAGTCCCGTTTAACGAAGTGTTAAGTGATGAAATATACTTTTGAAAATTAACTTTCGATTAAATTACAATTTGCAGACTGGTAGTTGGTAGTTGGTAGTTGGTAGTTGGTAGTTGGGGATTGGGGATGGGGCATGGGGCATTGATAATTGATAATTGCGGATTATTGCGTTTGAAAAATAATAAGGGAGCAAGATGCCCCCACTACAAATGTTTTTACTCACAACTCCCAACTCCTAACTCCTAACTCATAACTCCTAACTCCTAACTCTCAACTCCTTTCCCCGAATTCCCTAATATGGCAAAATATAAACGGTAATATGTGAAATATATATAAGGTAATTTATCAGTGAGTCCTACTAATCAAAAGACTTCTACAGCGCGGCGCGTGGTATTTCCTTTTACCGCCATTGTGGGTCAGGAAGAAATGAAGCTGGCTCTAATTTTAAATGTGATTGACCCCAAAGTTGGCGGCGTGATGATAATGGGCGATCGCGGTACTGGAAAATCAACTACTATCAGAGCGCTAGCTGACTTACTGCCAGAAGTTCCCGTGGTTGCTGATGACCCCTTCAATTCTCATCCTAGCGACCCTGATATTATGGGTGATGAAGCTCGCCAAAAGCATGAACTTGGTGAAGATATTGCCGTAACACAAATGAAGGTGCCAATGGTAGATTTACCCTTGGGAGCTACAGAAGACCGAGTTTGCGGCACCATCGATATTGAAAAAGCTTTGTCAGAAGGTGTAAAAGCTTTTGAACCTGGACTTTTAGCTAAAGCTAACCGTGGTATTCTCTACGTTGATGAAGTTAACTTGTTAGATGACCACTTGGTAGACGTGCTATTAGACTCCGCTGCTAGTGGTTGGAATACTGTCGAACGTGAAGGAATTTCCATTCGTCACCCAGCACGTTTTGTTTTAGTTGGTTCCGGAAACCCAGAAGAAGGAGAATTACGACCCCAGCTACTTGACAGATTCGGAATGCACGCCGAAATTCGCACCGTCAGAGAACCGGCGTTAAGAGTGCAAATTGTGGAACAAAGGTCAGAATTCGATCAAAATCCTCCTGAATTCATCGCCAAATATCAACAGCAGCAGCAAGAATTACAACAGCAGATTGTCAAAGCGCAAGAACTTCTACCCTCCGTTAATATGGAATACGAACATCGGGTAAAAATTTCCGAAGTCTGTTCCGAATTAGATGTAGACGGTTTACGCGGTGACATCGTAACCAATCGCGCTGCCAAAGCCTTAACTGCATTTGAAGGACGTAACGAAGTCACCGTAGACGACATTCGCCGAGTTATTTCACTGTGTTTGCGTCATAGACTGCGGAAAGATCCATTAGAATCCATAGATACCGGCTACAAAGTAGAAAAAACCTTCTCCCGTATCTTCGGTGTAGAACTTCCAGAAGATGCAGCCAACGTCAACGGAACGGTCGAGAAAGTAGGAGCAAGGAGTTAGGAGTTAGGAGTTAGGAGTTAGGAGTTAAGAGTTGGGAGTTGGGAGTTATGTATTTAAGTTATTTAACTAGTTTTAAATGCCCAATCCCCAATGCCCAATGCCCAATGCCCAATGCCCAATGCCCAATGCCCAATCCCCCCATAAATTATGATTAGAACCTGTTACTCCTGGATACATACGTTTTTTGTAGCAATTCAGTTCAATCCACCGAGATTTGTAGAGTTAATTATGCTCGGTATGGCATTAATAATGCTGACAATTTACACGTTAAATCCTAGTGTTCCTTATTTGATTTTAGGTTTTAGTTTTGTAATTGGTGCTTCAGCTTCTATCTTGGTAAGAGAGGCGATTGCACCAACTCCTCAAACAAGAATTACCAAAATCACAGCATTACTTTTGCTTGTTATTAGTGTTTATGGCTTTGCTGATGAATTGAAATTTTTTATTGATTTTTCGTAAATTTGGTTTTTCTCTAAAGTTTTAAAGCTAAAACTAGAGAAGATTTAAGATTTAGGTTTTACTCCCTTTCTTGCTTTTAAAAGATTGGGGGTTATATTTGAATTGAATTTAACAGACGGGTTGTATAGCATTCCTAAATCATTTGTGAGATTTTAGAAACCCGGTTTTTTGGAAAAACCGGGTTTCTGGCACCTTG
>JBCCLY010000517.1:0-3718 GCA_039026655.1 Cyanobacteria bacterium P01_C01_bin.38
AAAAGTCTAATTAAATACTCGAACTGGCGGTTGAAACCGCGTCTACACAAACCGGCACCCGTCTGCACGGGTTTAGAATCAACCAGTCCACGGAGGTGGTGAGACTAGTTGGGGGTGTCGGTTTCCGTCCCCCAAACTAGCGAACCCGGAGGGACTTTGCCTGTGTAGTAGCGGTTTTAACCGCCGGATACTTTTCAAACATCCTCTGAGATCCCCCTAAATCCCCCGTATTGTTGGGGGACTTTTAGAGACGCGATATAATGACCTTGCGGTCACGCTCCGCTAACGCGTCTCTACATATAAATTCATACCGGGATTCAGCAATGCCATCCTAATGCAACTACTATACTTGGGAAGCGGTTTATAGTAATAACTGCAATCGAAATACAAACTTAGGATATCGGGCTAAATTCCATTACGGTTAAGCTTGTTCCTGTAGGAATGACTTGTTCTAATTTAAAACCACTAGCTTCTAATAAATCCTTATATTCTTGTTCGGTGCGCCAGTAACCCCCTGGGTTGGTAATCATCATCTGTACGGCAGCTAAAGCAGGCATAGTTCCATCAGGATATTCTACAGGAGCGCCAAGAGCAGGTACTAAAGTTTGTAGAAGTATGAGTTTACCATGTTTGGGCAGAGCTTCCTTACAGTTAGTGAGTACCTTAACTGAATCCTCTTTACTAAATACTGATAGAAAATACTTCATTACAATAGCATCGGCACCTTTTGGCAAAGATTCCAAAGCACTGCCACCAACAACTTTTACCTGCCCATCAATTCCATATTTTGAAAAGTTATCAGCAGCAGTTTCTACTTCACAAGGTAAGTCAAACAAAATGCCTTTACAGCCAAATTTATTGACAATATTGGCAATTAATGTTCCTTGATTTCCTCCTACATCCATTACCGTATCAAAACGACCGAAATCATAAATTTCAAACAAAGCATCAACAACTTCATTAGTTAAATAACTCATGGCATTGTTGAACAGCTTTTTACTTTTGGGATTCTCCGTCATATAGGAGCTATAAAAATCCTGATTTTTAGCCAATTCAAAAGGCACTTCTCCAGTCTTTAAACCGTTTTCCAATTCTCTCCAACCATCCCACATATTAGGTTCTGTAATATGCATTAAAAAATCACCAATAGATGGGGAACCATTACTAATCAAAAGTTCTGATAAATCTGTAGAGGCAAAAACCCGCCCTGGTTTTTCAACAAACATACCTAAATGAGCTAAAGCCCGCAGCACAGCATAAAGCTTATCGACTTTAGTTCCAGTTTTATCGGCGATTTCTTCAACAGTTAGAGATCCATCTTGTAACAAGTTTGGTATGCCTAAATTTGTAGCGACATAAACGCACTGACTTTGCCAGTAACCATAGATAATACGGTAAATTTTCTTTTTAGATTCCGATGCAGAGCCTAGCATAACTAATTCCCGAAAACTTGTACTGATACTATTTTAAACTACTATTCAAACGTTCTCTTATCCAATAACTTTTTCAACAATATCGGCAGCGCGATTGACTCCCTTTGTATTATTAATTGCTTTTTGTAATTTCAATGCATTTTGTTTATACGATGTTTTTGCTAACACTAACTTAACAGCTTTTCGCAATCTCCCAACATTCAAATTGCTTAGCGGTATGCATTCCCCTGCACCAGTCCAAGCTATTCTCGCAGCGACTCCGGGTTGATCGTCCGTAACAGGAATGGCAACCATTGGTACACCATAGCTAAGTGATTCTAAGGTCGTGTTAAGTCCGGCATGAGTAATAGTCCATCCTTTGCGCTAAACACGGTAGTATTATGTCCGCGTCCGATCGGTTTTACACTTCCGCACGCCATCGGTAAAGAATTGAAAATTTTCATCGATCCTTACATCTTGCACTAGTGTCAGAAACCCGGTTTCTAGTCGTGAAAGCATTATTATTTAGTTGTGAAATCACAAAGAAACCGGGTTTCTATCACAACCTACGTCTTCTTGAGAATGGTGCAAGATATCAGGATTGGGTGTGGTTAATCGCTCAATTTAAGCTAAGAGAATATATTAAGAAAAAGGGAGCATCCCAAATTTGCAATTTTCCACAATTATGATGCTCCCAAGTAAAATCACTTTTCTCCAACGATACAGACAAATTTTTCTTTAGGTTGAGAATTTATAATCCACTGAATATTCTTAAAACCTACAGCTTTCATTAAATACTTTACTTCCTCAATGTCATACACCTGAAAACCATGTTTGGGAAGAGTTGTTTGTTTGAGAAATTCTTTGCAATTAAAACAAATAACTAAAGATCCTTTTTCCTCTAAAATTTGATGGAGTTGAATTAAAGTTTGTTTAACATCCGACCAAAAATAGATAGTATTAACCGTGCAAATTTTAGTAAAGTTACTGCCAAAAGAAGCTTTGTTGACTGTATCGCTACATTTTAGCTGCAACTTACCTCTTTTTATATCGGAAGCAAAACGCTTTCTACAAAAATCAACCATTTCCGGAGAAATATCTATTCCAGCAACAGATTTTACCCCTGGTTTTTTGAGAATCTTCTTTAGCAAATAACCTCCGCCAAAGCCTAATTCCAAAACGCGCTCATCAGCGGATTCCAACTTCAACATTCGTAATGCAAGCTTATTCATAGCCGCATTATCTCTATTCAAAACTCTAGAAATAACCTGCTTACCAAACCATCCTGAAGGCTGACGAAGTTGTGATGCGAGAAATTTACTAATCATTATTTTGGGAACCTAGCTATTTGGGAGACACACTTGAACAATCTACTATTGCTTGCAGACAAAATTGAGGAATCACACTAAATCTTGGTGTATATACAGCAGTAAAATCAAGTATTCCTGAATAAATTGTTTAAGATTAGGTAAAGATTAGTTGCCTTTAATATGGTTCCCAGGTTCAAGCTGGGAATAATAGTTTGTAGGGAGCATCCCTTCAGGTGGAAATTTATTTTTGTAGTGCGTTAACGCAGTGTTTCCATAAGGAAATGCATCTTGCTCGCTAGATATACATAGCGAGCAAGATGTATGTCCTCCGGACACGCTTCGCTAACGCACTACCAAATCGTATTTTTGCAAAATTGGGATGCTCCCAATTTGTAAGCTCTAAGAGCAACTACTGAAAATGGTGCATTAGGTTGAAATGAATAGTACTAGTAAATACAAATACCTTTCTTAATACAACGAGAAAGCATAAAAGAAATTAATTCATTTGAGTAATATTAAGATTCTTTGCCCTCTTGTTGTTCAACAGCTTTTCTTACAACTTCAACTTTTAATTCAAGCGCTTGAGCAATTTGTTCTACACTCAACCCCATTTTTAACAAACCAGGAACTGATTCAAGCTTTCCTTCTTCCTTAAACTCTTGCTTAACCTCCTGTTTAATTTCTTCTTTAACTTCTTGATAAAATCTAGTTTGCTGCCACTCGGTTAATCCAAACATCGTAATTAAGATTCCTCGCCAGTTTGCTTTTCAACAGCTTTTCTTACAACTTCAACTTTTAATTCAAGCGCTTGAGCAATTTGTTCTACACTCAACCCCATACTTGACATCCGGGAGATTGCTTTGAGTTTAGTTTTATGTTCAACCTGTTGTTCAACCTCCTGTTTAACTTCTTCTTTAACTTCCTGATAAAATCTAGTTTGCTGCCATTCGGTTAATCCAAACATCGCTTCTAACTCCTGTCTAATTTGGTTTGAAA
>JBCCLY010000518.1:0-3715 GCA_039026655.1 Cyanobacteria bacterium P01_C01_bin.38
CAGATTAGAGTATTTACCTTTGTACACTGCCCATGCTTTTTGGATAAAAGCAGCCCACAAATAACTATCTTTCTTACCACCATACAGAGGTTCACCTTCTGGAGTTAAGAAAAGCTTTTTCTTCATTGTTACTTTCAAAGAACCTGTGTAATTAAGACTACTACCATACCTATTGTAGCCTGGGAAGGTTATGTCTAGATCATTTGAACGTATTAGAAATAAATCTGTAATTAATTCAGGATTTGCATTAACAATCGCCACTAAAGCTGCGTGTAAATAACAATCTGAAATAGCAGCTTGATAAACATCTGTCTGAGATATAGCTGGATCATCAGCTTGTTCTGGTAGAATCTTACCTTGCTTAGGATTTGTTGGATCGGGACCAATCGCTGTAATATCTTGATATTCTCCTAATGCTTTAACCTCAGATTGTTTTGCATATCCATAAACCCAATTGAGATTTAGAGTATCAGCCTCATTTTGATCAACCTCAATTTCCATAAATTTGATTAGAAAGTAATCGCCAATGGGAAGATCGGTAGGATTAGTAACGTTATTAATAACAACGTTTTTAATAACTTGTAATTTATTTCCACCAACAAGTTTTTTTGTTTTAAGATTGCCATTATTTTTTCTTTCTAAATTACCATCTTCATCAGTCAAGTAAATATATTTAGAGCTAAATTTTTTATATATACGTTTGTAGAGTGATTCCATTTTACTTTCATCTTCCACTTCCACTATGTCATCTCGCCGCTGAATATAGTGGTGTTGAACTGTGGAGCCATTTTGCTGCTCCACATGAGTCAACTCATGAGCAATTAACCTCTGCCCCTCACGACTCCCCGGCTGATACTCACCCTTCTTAAAAAACAAATCTCTTCCGGTGGTAAACGCTCGCGCACTCAAGGACTGATTCAACCTATCAGCATGACCATCCGTATGTACTCGCACACCACTAAAATCAGCCCCCATCGCCTGCCCCATTGACTGTTGTAGACCTCCTTCTAAAGGCTCTCCTCCTCCCCTTGCTCGATTTATCTCCCCCGACAATTCCGCTGATGCTTCTCCCCCACCAATAGCTTCTCGACGCTGCAAAATCGGCTTCATTCTCAGCCCTTCTTCCTTCCCTTGCGGTACCTCAATTTGTACATCAGATACTGGTGCAGGGCGATTAATTTCCTCTACCACCGATGCTGCTACTCTATCCGCTTCCTGCTCGTACTTATCCCCAACTTCCCCAATGGTTAACTTAGCCTGTACTGGAACAGTACCCCAAAGCTGCCCGGAAACCCCTTTAAATTCAGGTACCGACTGTTTCCCCGTTAAAACTTCCCCAGTTGCTTTCGTCCCAATAGCACTTTCTAACTGCTGTCTTTCATTCCCACTGATGCTATTTACATCTTGTTTTGCTCTTTGCACTATCGAAGATAATGACCCATAACTGGAAGTCGGTACAGCATTAGTTATAGGGGTTGAATTAACTAGAGGTGAAGTTTTCTTGGATATTTTTTGTCGGTACATGGGTTATCTCCTGTATTCGATGGGGGATTTGAATCGAAAAACGCCACTTTTATATATTTAACTTTACAAGAATGGCTAGGGGCAATGTATTAATTTCCTGAATTCGAGCAAGTGATGGCGGCTTATAAGCAAGGAGCATCCCAGTATCGCAATGCAATGCGAGAGTTGGCGGATGGTTGAGCCAATAGAATAGGTGGTTTGCTGTATTCGAGTGTTTTCCTTATGTCGGGGATGGGTATGTGTGTTGGGTTTCATGCTTCAACCCAACCTACGCACTAAGTCATTGCTCATTTCAGCATTAAAAACGACGCCCGAAAAAACGACGCCCGAAAAAACGACGCTTTGGTATCACTTCTTTTACTTGATCGCGCTTTGGTATCACTTCTTTTACTTGATCATTTGGTACTACGTCATATTTAGACAACCCTAGCTCAGGATCTAGTTCTCTCAGTATCAAATGTAATACTCCATCAAAATCAAATTTATATAACCAAGCGCCTTCTTCATTACATCTATATTTATCAGATAGTTTTTCTCCTATCACGTAATCTGGAGCATTGAGAGACGCAGGCATGACTCCTGTTGTTGCATCGTACAGTGTGCCATCAATATCAGCTACAGAGTGTCCTCCCTGATACATAATATATTCTTTTCCGTTGACATTTGAGTCTTGATTCTTAAAACCGCCTTGTCTAGCTCCTTTATATAAAGTTGGAGCAGTAGAAAATTGTACTCGTTTAGCTACCTTTAATTCACCTTTTAATGACAAACAAAGAAATGTGAATAGCTCGCTTATGCTTTCACAGTTAAAAGTGAGGGATGTTCCAAGAAATGCTGTTTTGAAATTACTAGCAGAACTAACATAGGTGAAATTTTTTCTTCCATAGTCAACAAATTTTTCAAAAAGTTCCGGTATACCATCTGATTCTTCCATCATTGCCTCACTTGCCATATCTGATAATTTACTAACTATCGTTGTGTCAAAGCGAGCTAATCTTTTAAGTTTTTCAAAAGTAATCTTAGCTGGAGCCTTCTCATCCCCATTTCGCTGCAACTTATGAGCAATTCCATTTTGCTGAATCACATGAGTCAATTCATGAGCAATCAACCCCTTCCCCTGACGACTTCCAGGCTGATACTCATTCTTCTTAAAAAATAAATCTTGCCCCGTAGTAAATGCCCGCGCATTTAATAAGCGATTCAATTTATTCGCCCGTTCATCTGTATGTACCCGTACCCCGCTAAAATCAGCCCCCATCGCCTGCCCCATTGACTGTTGTAGACCTCCTTCTAAAGGTTGTCCATTCCCCCTTGCTCGATTTATCTCCCCCGACAATTCCGCTGATGCTTCTCCCCCACCAATAGCTTCCCGACGTTGCAAAATCGGCTTCATTCTCAGTTTTTCTTCTTTCTGTGTTTCCTTCCCTTGCAGCACACCATTTTGTACCTTAGCTACTGATGTCGGGCGATTAATTTCCTCTACCACCGATGCTGCTACTCTATCCGCTTCCTGCTCGTATTTATCCCCAACTTCCCCAATGGTTAACTTAGTTTGTATCGCAGCATCTCCCCAAAGCTGACTGGAAACCCCTTTAAACTCAGGTACCGACTGTTTCCCCATCAACACTTCCCCAGTCGCTTTCGTCCCAATAGCACTTTCTAACTGCTGTCTTTCATCCCCACTGATGCTATTTACATCTTGTTGCGCTCTTTGCACTATCGAAGATAATGACCCATAACTGGAAGTCGGTACAGCATTAGTTATAGGGGTTGAATTAACTAGAGGTGAAGTTTTCTTGGATATTTTTTGTCGGTACATGGGTTATCTTCTGTATTCAATGGGGGATTTGAATCGAAAAACGCCACTTTTATAGCTATTTAACTTTACGAGAATGGCTAGGGGCAATGTATTAATTTAAGTTTATTAATAAATAATGCCAAGTATATTTTTGCGAATATTTATTCGTAATACTTTTTGATAAAAGTTTATGTTTTTATTGTCTTAACTTATAGTAAAATAATTTTGATTATCATGAATTAATAGTTACTGTTTTCAATGATTTAGAAATGCTTGATGCTTTAGACGCGACTTTAGAATTGTTATTAAAGCAAGAGCTTCCATCTGATATTCCGTCAGAGGATACTGAGGTTTTTATAAGTTTTGATACACCTTATCAAGGAGCTATTAAGC
>JBCCLY010000519.1:0-3715 GCA_039026655.1 Cyanobacteria bacterium P01_C01_bin.38
ACGTTTTTAGCGTGTAAAAATTAGAAACTTCAGAACATTTAATTGAAGTTTACCTTGCATCTTCTTGTATCACTTTTGGAAAACAAGTATCTGTTTAATTGGCAATGTTCTTAAATTTTATTTGAATAAACGGCTTTATTGCCACTAATAAATCACAACTAATAATTTATGATAGCCAAACATGGATTCTCACAGTAGTTTTCCTAACTGATGTAAAAAGATCACTAAGTTGAAAAATAATAAGTAAAGAAAAAACTATGAACATTTCCATATTGGTTTTTGGAAATGATAAATTTCTAGCCACACTACCATGTCAAATAATCGGTGCAAAAAATTTTAGCATCGAAGCAACAGCTAACTTGCAAATGGCAATATCGCGCATTCAACTAGACTCTCCCGACATAATTCTTGTGCAGTCAAGTCAGAATGATAGTATGCAGCTATGCAGTTGGTTAAAAGAACAAACTAAACTTTCTTGGATTTATTGTATTCTTTTAGAAGATAGTCCCGAGCTAATTGCCGATAGAAAAAATCAATCCTGGGAATGGGAGGCAGAGATAACTTCTAAAGCCTTGAGACTTGGGGCTGATTCCTATATTTGGTATGGAGATACTGATGAAGTTTCTATTTGTCAAAGGAAAACAGATTCTGCTTCAACACAGTTAAGTGCCAGCCATCGCTTGCTGCTTTCGCAATTAACTGTAGCTTTGCGTAAAGTCCAGAAATATCAAGACTTAATGAAATCCAACGATTTGTTATCGACAATTGCTTTGGCTGATTCGCTAACAGGATTACAAAATCGTCGTGCTTTGGAATGGGATTTACCCAGAAAAGTAAAAAAAGCTCGCGATGAAAATTCTCCCTTAAGCTTGATTATTTTAGATGTAGATTATTTTAAAAAAGTTAACGATAATTACGGACATTTAGTCGGCGATAGACTATTAAAATTCTTATCAAGTCGCATACGTAAAAATTTGCGGATTCAAGATACAGCTTTCCGTTATGGTGGAGAGGAATTTGTGATTATTTTGGCTGACACCACAGATAGAGAAGCCAATGTGGTAGCTCATCGGATTAGAAATATAGTGCAGGAAAATCCCTTCGCAATTGACAGCACTTTAAATATAAACGTTACCATTAGTTTAGGAACCGCTTGTTTGCTTCCGAGCGATGACGAGCAGGGTTTAGATTTGCTCGATCGCGCTGACACTTTCTTGTTACAAGCCAAATCAAAAGGTAGGAATCGCGTAGTTAGCTGTAGCGATACTATGCAAAATAATACCTACGTTTCAAATTCTGCGAATAACTGTTTGAGAAACGAAGTTAATTGCAACAGCCAAATTCAAAGCGGTAACTATAGTAATAATAACCGTACATCACAACCGTCTCATTTCAAAATTGCGGCTGGATAAAATAAATTCCCGTTTGACTCAAAATTCAAAGAGTTTTTAATTACGTTTTTAATTACAAACCGTTATGCTAATTTTTAAATTGTGATATATAACAAAAGTTTGTAGTTGGCGCTTTAGCGCTCTGAGGACTAAAGTCCCAACTACGAACCATACCATAACTTGTATGAATTTTCACCAAAAAACTATTTATTCTTATTATTTATTACCAATCCCCAATCCCCAATCCCCAATCCCCAATCCCCTATTCCCTATTCTCTATTCCCCAATACTCCTTCTTCGATCAAAATCTCCTTACATTCTTTTACCGTTGCACGCTCTCGCATGGTATCAACTAAAGTTTGATATGCTGTCCAATTATTTTCTAAAAGTGTCTTTGCTTGGAGAATACTAAAACGCTTTTTTTGATTGCAAACAGATTCACTACAGCCCAAAGACTTCAAAACTCCCATAAGTTTGTTTTTATCATCTGCACCACCAGAAGCATTTTGATAAACAAGTGATTCTGCTGCAATACCAGCCATCCAGATTGTATAGTAACGCTCTAAAATTCGAGCAGTAATGGCACCTTTTTCAAATTGAGATAACACCTCAACATCATCAAAAGTCACACCTGCAAATCCCTTTTGTTTTTGCTTAAATGCTTCCCAAGCGCTCAACGTGTACCCCGTCACAGGAACCCCCAAAACATGAGCCACAAGGAAATGTCCCGCTTCATGATGAAGAATACGTTCCCTATACTCCTTAGAAAATCCTCCAATTACATCTAAAAATAAAGTTGCTCCCCTACCTTCCAAACTCCAAGAATCAAAAGTTGCTATTCCTAAAATTGCAAAAGTCGCCACAGCAGGCACCGCAGGAGATAAATCAATTAAAGGTCCGAGCAATATTGAAAAAGTCATCAAAAATATCGATATCGCAACCAAATTAAAAGTTGTTTTATTCATTTTTTTAACCCAAAGCGCAATACTTCTTAATGTAGCAGGGAGTAGGGAGTAGGGAGTAGGGAGTAGGGAGTAGGGAGTAGGGAGTAGTAATTAGTTATAAATCATCTTCTCTCCTTTTACCCACTACCCATTACCCACTACCCATTACCTCTTTCCCCAAAAGCGGGCGATAATGTGATTTAACATACATAATAGATATTTGTACCAGTAAACTTACTAGTAGAGTAGGAAAACTATTTGAATGCAGAAATATTACTTAGTGCATCTATTCCCTGTTCCCTGTTCCCTATTCCCTGTTCCCTATTCCCTGTTCCCTATTCCCTTTCAAAAACAAATTGTTACCAAATTTTTTGGGAGAGTAAAAAATGAAAACTAATTTACCATTTCATATTCTTGCTCTCGATGGCGGTGGAGTGCGTGGGTTGGTAACGGCTGTAATTTTGGAAAGATTGGAAAAAAAGCTGCAAAAACACGAGCCTAATAAGGCACTTGTAGATTATTTCGATGTTATTGCTGGTACTTCTACAGGTAGCCTTATTGCTTGCGCTTTATCTTTTGGTTTGAGTGCTAGCGAAATTAAAGATTTTTATATTCATAATTCTCAGATTATCTTTCCCCCAAGTAAAATACTTGTTCACAGCATTTTAAATTGGATTCGCTTGGGTGCATCTCACCCAATTTATAGCGATGAAGGTTTAAAGATGGTACTTAAATATATTTTCGGAAATCTTAGATTTGGAGAATTAAAAAAACCTACCATTGTTACCAGTTACGATACTTATAACCGTCAAGCAGTTGTATTTAAAAATACTAAAGTAGCTCATCAAGATATCGCGGTATGGGAAATTTGTCGTGCTTCTTCAGCCGCGCCAATAGGTTTTCCCGGTTACGAAATGAAACACAAACCTTTTTTAGAAGATTTGCGGTTGAAGGGTTATGTAATACCAGAAAATAACGGTATTCCTTTAATTGATGGTGGTGTATTTGCGAACAACCCAGCATTATGTGCGATCGCCGAACGTTTGCGATGGAACCATCAGTTACCAGATAATCCTAAATGGAATGCTTCTATATCAGAAAACGTTCCTCAAGAGGATATTATAGTTGCCTCTTTAGGTACTGGACAACAAGTCAAAAAAATCGGTACCAAACAAGTGAAACAGTGGGGAGCATTAGAATGGTTAAGCCCCGGTAATGACTTACCGCTTTTAGACGTACTCTTCGATGGTGCTGGTGATGCAGTATGTTATATAGCAGAGCAAATTTTCGGTAATGATTATTTTCGCTTCCAACCGCATTTCAACAAAAACATACCCACCTTCAGCGCAAAACAAGAAAATCTTAATGCAATGATCGAAT
>JBCCLY010000520.1:0-3712 GCA_039026655.1 Cyanobacteria bacterium P01_C01_bin.38
AGTAATAACATGGGTTCATACAATGCTATAAACTATATACTTGTATCTCCTAACACCTCTGATATCACTTACTAAAAATGATATTTATTGCCATACAATCATGCTTTTAAGTATTATTTGTGACTATTTTACTTCTGTGAATTAATTTTTGAGACAATAGCTTGTGTTCAAAAGCTACTCCGTATACACGTAATATAGCTTACGTGATATATAATTCAAAACAGTAGATTAATACATACAGCGGATTTCATCTTAATGAGGTACAGAACATATCGTGATAAGGGAGTAGGGAGTAGGGAGTAGGGAGTAGAAGAATGTACTTCATTTAACTGCAAAGTGCTGTATTACTTTTATCAAGGATAATAAAATATAATAATTTGCTGCCAGTATGTAACCAAACATACATTAATATTGATGCGAAATTAATTGTGCTTTCCGATACTTTTTCTAAAAGTATACAGAATGCGTGTTCTACGAATAAAAGTATTTTATATCACATATTATTGAAAAGCTAAATATGTAATGTATATGATTTATTTATAGTTAATAATTTATTTATAGCAAGAGTAAAAAAGGCGATCGCCTACCATTTGAAACGGTTGGTAGTAGAAAGTCCTTCTTTTCAAAGCAATCCCTTAAAATAGTTAAGATAAAATATTAAGGTTATATCTACAATTAAGATGCTTCTATTTTTTTTTCAAAGTAGACGAAATGCTTGGTATGCTGTATTTTCGTCTGTTTAATATTTAATATTGATATTTGATTTTTGTAAACTTTTCGTATTCCCTCTTTATATTATTCAAAAGGAAGCTTGACAAGCCCAGCGTGCGAAGGTGGGCTAGTTCATTCTTCCTAGTTCACGAATTAATTGGTAGTTTGTGCGGCAAGCATTTCCTTCAACTTCTCTAGCTCTGTAGCCCAACGAGGATCTGGAGAAACCCCATCTGACGAAGAACTGGTTGAACTGCTGCTATCTTTAGAATTACTACCGCGACGAGATTTTTTCTTACTCTTGCTAACTCCAGTAGTACCATTACCACTAACAACAGGGCTTGGTGTTGATGCTGCTTTAGAAGGCTGCCCGTCTTCTCCTTCCTCACTACTTTTAGTGCGAGGTAATGCTTTCTCCAACTTAATCGGAGATTCCTTGAACATCTGACCATTATATTTTTCAATAATTTGGTCTGCTTGTTCGTCGTTATTCACAGTCATAAAACCAAAGCCGCGACATTTTCCAGTCTTACGATCTTTGATTAATTTAGTGGTGATGCTATTACCTTCTTCAGCAAAAACAGCTTGCAATTCTGTTTTATCAATTTCTTCTTTGGGCAAATTGCCTATGTATAGGCGAATGGACATGAAAGAACCTCCAATATGGTTAGATGTTTAGGAGCGGGTTTAAAACTAAAACTTGGGTTTATTTATGACGGACATATGTTAGTGAATAACATCGCCGCGAACCATCTTTTTACTCCAAACTGTCAATCTTTACAATACAGTTTTTCGCAATCGCGATTTTTTATGCAAAATTACACGCTTGAACGTGCAAAAAGGTTAATCCCAAAAATTATAAATTCTGCATTATACTTCTTGCAAAACAAAATTGATTCAATGCTCTTTTATTATGAAGATTTAAACACCATTTTCTACAATATCACGCTATCCTTAGCACAGCTAGTTCAGCACAGACATTTCTAGCCAGTTCATTAATGCATAGTAGCATACAATACATTTTTTTCGTAAAGCAAACCCTTTCAAAAGACAGAAACTAGACAGCGCCCAGTTCATTTCATACTGTGTTGGAAGGACGAAAGGCCGATACAGTAGCGCAAACAGCCTCATACATTAATGGCAGGCTATAGCTTTTTGGTTGGAGCTAGCACTAGTGAGTGTTAATAAAATTAACATATTATTTTATATTTCGCAACTTTAATTTACAAAAGTATTTTAACAGTTATCAGTTATCAGTTATCAGTGAGCAGTGAGCAGTGAGCAGTTATCAGTTAATTTTTATTAGTTACTAGAGAGCTTGAGCATAGCCGCTATCAAATATTTGTAATAGAAGCCAACTATATTATTTTATTGGGTTCGTAGTTGGGACTTTAGTCCTCAGAGCGCTAAAGCGCCAACTACAAACCCGTCAACATTAATAGGTTCGTAGTTGGGACTTTAGTCCTCAGAGCGCTAAAGCGCCAACTACGAACCTTGCAAAATTAATGTGGTTAGGTACTTGAAACTGGTAATTGATAACTGCTTAATTATCCAGTCAAAACCGTGTAGGCTCCCCAAGCAAAAGCTGCGACACTCAAAATGGTAGACCAAATAGGATGAGGGCTGTTTACTGTTTTGCCACTAGCCGTTTTTAAAGTTTGAATATCTACCCAGGGTGTCGCACCTCGGCGCAACCAGCCAGTGATTGAAACTTGTTTGCCGATAAAGTCTTGAGGGTTGACAGATTGTCCCAACCAGGAGACATGATGTAATTTCATTAAACTATTCTCAACTTGAAGAATTAAGTCTTGCCCTAAATAATTGCTGCTACCACGACGACCTAATAATTTTCCCGAAAGTTCAATCGGGGTACTATCTATAGGCAAAGCTGTGGGATTTGTTAATAACTCAACTATCGACTCGGACTTCTGGAGATTTTTAGCTTCAATATTTACGAATAAAGAATTTATTCTAATTAAAATACCGATACTAAAACCAATTAGCATGAAGCCTGTGACGTAATCCCAATTATCGTATATCCACTTAAGGTTAATTAAATGCATTGCAAATAATGCCTGCCAAACCAACCAGAAAAGTAATCCTGATGCAGCACCAGCTAAAATGCCTAAGTAAGGAGCAATTTGTAATAAGAATGACTCGCGTTTTAGCTTCAATGACTGCTGCTCCACCAGATATACTTCAGGTTCGAGATGCCAGTAGCGAGCTAGTTTGCATAGTTTTTGCAAGCGTGTCCCCATCAAGGGATGACTGTTATTGATTACAAACCACTGACGATAGGGATTAAGATAATCCCACATTAGCAACGATTCAAAGGTGGTATTTGGCGCAATACTACCCAACCATAAACTTTGTTTGTGACCAACTGGTATTAATAGGTTTAAAGTCTCTAATTGCCAAGGTGTTTGTTTTTTGTTGGCTATATCCAAGGAAGTACCAATAGAGATTTTGAGTAAACCGCGAATCAATGCATTGGGGTTTCCAGTTACTTCCGTACCAATTTTATCAGTTAAGAAAACTCTGCTTCTCGATAGCCATAAACCCGTTGCGGTTAGCAAATACCAAATACCATAAATGCCATTAGCTATTATTCCTACAAATGTACCTGCAATTCTGTTGTAGATATTATCGCCTTGTTGAGAAATCAATTGATATAGCTTATAAATCGGAATTGTTATCGACAGCATTACAGACATAACTGCACAATCTATACGACCGATTTGACTCAATTGAGAAGCAATTATTGCTGCGATTTCATCATCTTCAAGTTGTTCTAAAAGTCCCTGACTAACTATAATGCGAGCGGTACGTGGCAAATGACCTATGGTAAATGCTATTGGTGCTGCCATAGGCAATAAACAAAATTTTGGTAAACTCCAGCCTCGCGGTTTACAGTAGCGTTGCAGTACCCGTACTGCTTCATGGGAATATGTATTTAAAGTTTCTCTGCTTAATTCTTTTTTTTTGTAGAATTTACATAGCA
>JBCCLY010000521.1:0-3710 GCA_039026655.1 Cyanobacteria bacterium P01_C01_bin.38
AGTTGTATTAATCGGAGTAGATGCCGTGACTCGATTCATTGGTATAGCAGCGGCATTCATCGGGGTAGCAGCGGAAGGTTGGTCTGTCATGGAATTTCCTAGTTTCTACTTAGCTCTAAACAAGTTACCATGCTAATCTTAATTGCATTCATTTATCATCCATTCATAGAATGCGTCAACTCTAATTGAAACGCTTGTGCAAAATTTACTTAGCAAAATTCACTTAAGTATCTCACTTAGAGCTAGTGCCGCTGTTCGCTTTTGGATGAGTTAACAAAATACAAATGATAACAAAGTTATTTGAAGCCCGTTTTGAAGGGCAGTAAATTTACTTTAAATGCCCTTTGAAGGCAGTTTTTGTCTTCTCTTATTCTCGTCTGGACTTCTGCTTTATCGCTTTTATCGTAAGCGATATAGTCACATTATCGAAGGTAGAACTGAAAAGAGCGGGTGGCAAGCGACTTAACAGACTACTCTATAACTGACTGCAATACGGTGCTTTTTCTGAGTATGTTAGCAAACCTACCCATGTATCGCCACTAAATATGTGTAAAACAGGTAAGCTTTTTTCAGTATGTTACTGATGAATTTATGAATTTTAAACTACATATATCATCCGTAAGCTACATAGCAATATCGTCAAAAGTACTAAGCAATGGTTTTTGCAAACTTTCGATTAGTTTGAATATCGTTTAATACTATTGCCTTATAGCTATGCCTGTTTTGGTTGAGTAGGCGAAGACCGTAAAGGAAACATATTTTCGGCTATACTCTGTTTCCTTTTTTACCATATATTATTCTTTCAACTAATATTCCTCTATGAAACATCCGATACACTCACCTTCAATAATATATTTCAAATTGTGACAGTATTCCTCGAAATTAACTGAATGTATATTCCATAAAAAGTGCATTATTTGTGTACCAATAATCAAGTTCAATTGACTACACTATAGAGATTTTTTTATTTATCTGTCTGAGATTTATTAGCAAAATCGAAGCAGTAACAAGTAAGATGCACTTACTCATCACTCCTTATAACCATCTCGCTCCTATTACAAATTCTTTTGACAACAACTGTGTCTCGTTAAATATGACGGATTCGTTTTTCTCGCAATCGTCGGGAGACGTAAAATTTTACGTCTCTACAATCCGTCAGCACAAGTGAAATGAACCACTAGGGAGCAAAACGCTCCCACTACAAATGCTTCAACCTAGATAGTAGTACTGAAAGACTGCATCATTGGCTCGGATTGACTATCTAATGGGTTCCAAACTTTATCAGATGCAGCCATTTGTTCGATTAAACTGGCTAATCTAAGAGCTTTAAGAGCTTGTTCGCCACCAATAGAAGGTTGATTGCCACCCCGCACGCAACTTACAAAGTGTTCGAGTTCGGCTCTTAATGCTTCTACATTTGAGGTAAAGACTTTTTCAATCAAACCATCTTGCCTATAGGATTGTTGAATATCTGTTGCCGAGTTAGAGGTAGGATATCGGTGAATCCAAATTTCATTTCTGAGGAAATCAGCCTCGGTAAATGAATTTTTGCAGTGAGCTACTATTGTGCGTATTTTACGGTGAGTGATTTTACTAGCAGTCAAGGTAGCAACAATACCATTAGCAAATCCTAAAGTAGCAGTTACATAATCTAAATAAGTAGAGTTTGGAGTACGAGTTCCACTGGCTGATAGTTTAACCACTGGCGCGGCAGCTAATTCTAAAAGCAAATCAATGTCATGAATCATCAAATCTAAAACAACTGAGACATCATTTGCCCGATTTGAATAAGGACTCATTCTATGAGCTTCTAGCGCTAGTAATTCCTCGTTTTTAAGAACCTTAGTCAGTTCTCCAAAAGCTGGCTTGAAACGCTCTATATGACCTACTTGTAAGATACAACCGGATTCTGCTGCGGCATTAACTAAAGATTCTGCTTCAGAAATATTGGCAGCGATTGGCTTTTCAATCAGAACATGGATTCCTGCTAGTAAACAATTTATACCGACGGCATAATGCAAACGAGTAGGAACGGCAATACAAACCGCATCTACATGAGGTAACAACTCGCAGTAATCCTCAAAAAACTTAATTTTGAAATTACTAGCAGTTTCTAAACCCCGTTCAACATCAACATCGGATACACCAACTAGTTCCACATCTTTCATCGAACTTAGTACACGGGCATGATTTCTTCCCATGTTGCCAACACCAATTACGCCTACACGAATGGGGCGCGGTTGATGACGCTGTACGTATCCATTTTTTTCTCCCGCTGACATGCTGCTATCTTGCACTCTAATTTTCTCTCCTCAACCACCAACTTCAAAAACGCTACAATCGTTGGCTTTTATACTTTATTGCCAAAAAAGTAGCCACCTAAAACCATCCAGATGGTAACATAGAGGCTCTATTTATGAAGAATTTCAAAGTTTGCTATGAGTTCCCGATATCTGTGTTTATTTTGTATAGTCCGTTTTTCTCAATGATTTTTTTAATTCTTTACAAAAAAAATATAATCTCTTTTCCTTAACTTCAAAATTTTGTCAATAATTCGATTTTTTTGAACGTTTCATGAATAGGCAATATTAGCTAGATATTAGAATTAATTGATACATATTTATATTTTTATGATAACTACTTTAAGATCGGACTTATGAATTATATTAGACAAAGATTGAATAAATAAGCGATTGCAGGATAATTCAGATTATCAGTAATTAATGTAATTGTACCGTATGTTTTTATTCATCAACAAATAATAGATATTTATTAAAGTAGTTGGTAATATAAACTTGAAAACATCTTTGAAAATAATATTTATAGTATCTCAAAACCTTAAACCATAAATTAATAAACCAAATTTTTCAATCAAATAGGTTTTTGGAATGTAAGACAGTTTTTTAATTATCTACGATTAACAATAATAAAATTATTGAGATTGTAAGCAAACAGTTTAATTAATCGCTATTTTATAAGGCAGCATATTTTAATTTCGATATTTTAAGGTAAAGTAATTTGAAAAAGTAATTATTAATAAAATGAAAGCTGTTATTTTATTATCCGGAGGGCTTGACTCTTCTACAGTTTTATACAAGGCTATAGCTGATGGATATGAATGTTACGCTATAAGCTTTGATTATCAACAAAGACATAAAAAAGAATTAGATTCATCACTTTCCGTAGCAGAAAAAGCGGGTGTAGTGCAGCATCAGGTTGTTAAATTTGATTTAACGCAATGGGGTGGTTCGGCACTTACAGATAATTCTATAGATTTACCTCAAGAGCGTTCCTTAAAGGAAATGTCTCAAAACATTCCCATCACTTATGTTCCTGCAAGAAACACTATATTTTTAAGTTTTGCTGTTTCTTATGCCGAAACTATCGCCGCAGACAGGATTTATATTGGCGTAAATGCTTTAGATTATTCTGGATACCCCGATTGTCGTCCCGATTATATTCAAGCGATGCAAGAGGTATTTCGCTTAGGAACCAAACAAGGGCGTGAAGGAAATCCCATCAATATTGTCACACCTTTAATAGATTTGAAAAAAACTGAAATTATTCAACTAGGTAATAAATTAGGAGTTCCCTGGGAGCTAACTTGGTCTTGTTATAGCGGTGGTGAAGTAGCCTGTGGTGTCTGTGACTCTTGTCGCTTGCGTCTTGCTGCCTTTGACGAATTAGGATTAACCGATCCGGTGGAGTAT
>JBCCLY010000522.1:0-3701 GCA_039026655.1 Cyanobacteria bacterium P01_C01_bin.38
AAATGTTCGCCAAGAAAGAACATTACCTGTAGAAGACAATAGTAAATATCAACCAGTCGTATTTACAGCCGATGTTTCTTCCGATAATGTTGGCAATCAAATTGGTGACAATACTACAATATTAGGCTTAGCAGCAATTGGTGCTGGTACCGCAGGTTTAATTTGGAGCTTCAACCGGCAAAATAAAACATTATCACCTCAATCCGTTAATCGGAAAAATGATATCTCAATAGAACAAGCGAATCCGCGATTGAGAAAAGAATTACTAAGATTAGTAGGTGGCGATTCTAGAACAGCAAATCGATTAATTAATGGAATAAAACAAAGCCATCCCGGAAAATCAATCAATTGGACTTTAGAGAAAGCAATTTATGATTTAGAGCGAGATAGATAATTGGTAAATGGGTAATAGGTAATAGGTAATTGGTAGTTGGTGAATGTTTACCATTACGACTCTTGACTAAATTATCTAATAAAACTATCAGCGATACATTTTCCGCTCTAACAATCTAAAACGTTCCCTTCTTGCAGAATCAACCTTTGCTAATCGTTACTTAGCAAAGGTTTTTTATTTATTAGTTGTTAGTTGTTAGTTGTTAGTTGTTAGTTGTTAATAACCAATACCCAATGCCCAATTACCAACTACCAATTACCAATTACCAATTTTAATTTGTCATATTGATGTCATATTCCGGCAGCATAATAAAGATAATCGAACCTAGAAAAAAATTTGTGGCATTCACAATGAAGTCTAAATTAATGCCTATCTTGGCTGCATCTACTATCTTTACTCTTGCACTACCTTTAGCTGCAAATGCTTGCGGAGACAAGAAAAACTTAACTCAAGCACAACGCACCCAGATTGAACAAGTTAAAAACAATGCTCGTTCTCAAGTTGAAGCTGTTTTAACACCGCAACAACAAGATGAATGGAAAAGCGCTGTTGAAGACGGACAAAAAATGCGTTCTGCTGTAGCTAGTTTAAATCTTTCCCAAGAGCAGCAAACTCAAATCAATGAAATTATGACAGTATCAAAGGAGCAAAAAAGAGCAATTTATCGTTCTAACTAACTTAATCTAAAAGCTAACTTTTTACAACGTTTCAACAATTTCCCCTAGAAAATACTCTCAAATGTACTCGATTTCCAATAGAAGTCGGGTCTTTTTTTGTTAATAGGGAGTAGGGAGTAGGGAGTAGGGAATAGGAAACAGGGAATAGGGCATTGAGTAAAAGTAAGCTTTCAGTAATGTATTTTAAGCCTATAAAGAATTTTGCTTATTTACTTCCTAATCCCTAACTTATAACTCCTAACTAATGCTAATCCCCAATCCCCAATGCCCAATCCCCAATGCCCAATCCCCAATGCCCAATCTCCTAATTAAAGCCGTTCAATTATTCCACCACCGAGGACTTTTTCGCCGTCGTACCATACGGCTGCTTGCCCTGGGGTGATACTAAATTGGGGTTCGTCGAAAACTATCCTAACGCGGGAGTTTTCTAAGGGAATTACTGTTACGGGTACTGGTTTTGAACGATAGCGAATTTGTACTTCTGCACGAATCGGACTTGTAGGTTCGGCAATTGATACCCAGTTTACCCGCGCTACGTTACATTCTGGATTGGTTGCTGTAGTGCGATCGCCAACAATTACTCGGTTAGCTGCTGCGTCTAAACCAATTACATACAAAGGTTGTGGAGCAGCAATTCCCAATCCTTTACGTTGTCCGATGGTGTAGTGATGTACGCCGTCATGTTCTCCTAATACTTTACCGTCAGCGTCTACAATATCGCCTTTTTTAGGAGCCAAATATTTATCTAGAAAAGCACGCATCGAACCGTTGCTTTCTACCAAACATAAATCTTGACTTTCTGGCTTATCGGCTGTTTGTAAGTTAAATTCGGCAGCAATACGACGGGTTTCTGATTTTTCAATTTCTCCTAGTGGAAATATCGAACCACCAAGTAAATCTTGCGACAAATCGTATAAAAAATATGTTTGATCTTTATTGCGATCGAATGCACGCAGAAGTTCGTAACGTCCGCTGGTTTCGTTGTAATTAATGCGAGCGTAATGTCCCGTCGCTATTTTATTAGAATCCAATTTTTCCCGTGCATATTCAAGCATGGGACCGAACTTTACAGTTTTATTGCACTGCGAACAAGGTAAGGGCGTAACACCAGCACTGTAACCAGTTACCAGATAATCTACAATATTAGCTTGAAAGACATCGCGGATATCAACAACGTGATGGGGAACGCCCAGCTGTTCGCAGATATAAGCCGCGTCAACCATACCCTCAGAGCAACATTGACCTTTACCCTTCATTAGCCAGAGGGTAAGACCAATCACTTCATAGCCCCGATTGTGTAATATGGCAGCTACAGCAGAACTGTCAACGCCACCGGAAAGACCTACTACGACTTTTTCCATATCCGTAAAACTTGCTAGGCTGTTATTTCTAAGTTAACACCGTTTGATTGCGGCTATAGTTTACTTAGCTAATTTTACTTTCGATATTATTGCTTACAAAATTTTACCTAATATCCATTTTTTATTTCAGGGAGATAATTTAAAATCTTAAGTTCGCGATTTAAAGTAATTTAATCCTGACTAAATAGGCTAACCATAAGAATAATCTAAAATCTAAAATCTCAAATCCAAAATTTAACCAGCACTACCATGCTTAATAAATCCAAATTGATTCGACCTTCTTTAATCGCCTATTCCTTATTAGGAAGCTGTTTAACTCTTATCTCAATTACACCAACACAAGCCAAAACTCCCAATAACCCTCAGAAATTAGCACAAATACAATACGCTCAAAGCGAATTCGATTTTAATTCTCAATTCAATCCAAATTCCGAAAGCTATTTGGTAATTGTAGATAACACCGACTCTAATTTACTTCAGCAAGTACGCATTGTTGAACCTACTGCTTTTGCAGGTGACTTTCTCGGACGTTCTGTGATTCAAGCAGGAGTATTCAGAAGATTAGACAATGCACAAGAAAGAATTAGGCAGCTACAAGCTTACGGTGTCGGTTCTCGCATCTACAGTCGAAATACCGGAAGAGAAGTCGCTAATTCCTACAGTGGAAATTCTTCGGCTCCTGGAATTTCAGATCCTATTGCCAGAAATGATAATCGAAGTTCTAGAAGAACAAAATATTACTATGTAGCCATTCCAGACAAACCTGACAAATTATTTCAAATTGAAAATCAAATCAAGCAAAGTGCTGGAGGAAACACCGTAGGAGTAATCGTAAGAAATGCCCCCAGAGGACCTCATGTAGCAGTTGGCCCTTTTGCAGGACGCTTACAAGCAGAACAATGGCATTACTATATACGTTCTCTGGGATTGAGAAACGCTAGAGTTTATTACGGAAAGTGAAAGGGAGTTGATAGTTGTTAGTTGTTAGTTGATAGTTGTTAGTTGATAGTTGATAAGTAAGTGGGCGTTAAAAAAATCAAGTTATGTCCGCAGCGAGCGGAATGTTAGCGAACCACTTACCACCAACAACTAACTACTAACTACTAACTTTCGCTAATGTTTAATAATCGAGAATTAATTTCCCAAGTCGTAGTTACTGCTGCTCAAATGCGCGATATCGAAGGGCGTATTTTCGCGGCAGGAATGCCTGTAGCGGCTTTGATGGAAAAAGTTGCAGGACTTATTACTCGTCGAATTGAAGAGATTTTA
>JBCCLY010000523.1:0-3694 GCA_039026655.1 Cyanobacteria bacterium P01_C01_bin.38
AGCGGCTCTGCTTGTAGTTCCGGCTCCTTAGAACCTTCCCATATTTTACGTTCAATGGGAGTGCCTTATACAACTTTGCACGGTTCTATCCGCTTTAGTCTATCTCGTTACAATACAGATGCCGATATTGATGCAGTATTAGCAGTATTACCCGCCATCGTGCGCCGTCTGCGCGAACTATCACCCTTCAAAAACGATGATGCGGCTTGGCTCAAAGATCAAGAAGAAGCTTTGGCTCAACACTAAACTAAAAGTTAGGAGTTAGGAGTTAGGAGTTAAGAATTAAGAATCAGGAATGAGGAGTTAAATAATTCATAACTCATCACTCATAACTCATCACTCATAACTCACAACTCATAACTCATAACTCATAACTCATAACTTATTACTCATCACTCAAAATACGGCTATGTGGGACTACACAGACAAAGTATTAGAATTCTTTTACAATCCAAAAAATCAGGGTACTCTTGAAGATAACGGCGAAACAGGTGTTAAAGTTGCCGTTGGAGAAGTCGGTAGCATCGCTTGCGGTGACGCACTGCGACTGCACATCAAGGTAGACGAAAATACAAACAAAATCATTGATGCTCGATTTCAAACATTTGGTTGCACAAGTGCGATCGCATCTTCGGAAGCTCTGGTAGAATTAGTAAAGGGCAAGACATTAGATGAAGCCCTCAATATTTCTAACAAAGACATCGCCGAATTTTTAGGGGGATTACCCCAAGAGAAAATGCACTGCTCGGTAATGGGGCAAGAAGCCTTAGAAGCAGCAATCTCTAACTATAAAGGTATTCCAATTGCGGTTCATGATGAAGATGACGAAGGAGCTATAATTTGTACCTGCTTCGGCATCACCGAGCCTAAAATTCAACGAATTGTAAAAGAAAATAAACTTACAACCGCAGAAGAAGTTACAAACTTTATTAAAGCTGGTGGCGGATGTGGAACTTGTTTGGCAACCATTGATGACATAATCATCGAAAACCAAAGACATTCTACTTTTACCGCTCAGGAAACATCCAGCAACGGTAATACAAATGGCAAGATTAGCGACAAACCGCTAACACCAGTGCAAAAAATAGCACTCATACAAAAAGTATTAGATGAAGAAATAAGACCCATTTTAATCGCCGATGGGGGAGATGTAGAACTTTACGACGTAGAAGGCGATATCGTAAGAGTAATGCTTCAAGGCGCTTGCGGTTCATGTTCTAGCAGCTTGGCAACTCTCAAAAATGCCATCGAAGCTAAATTAAAAGAACGTATCAGCACCAGTATTACAGTTGAATCAATTAGCAGTTAGTGGTTAGTGGTTAGTGGTTAGTAGTTAGTGGTTAGTAGAAATTTATGAATATCAACTTTCGCCGCTAGGCGCGGTTCATCAACTAACAACTAACAACCATCAACTAACAACCATCAACTAACAACCATCAACTAACAAGCAATTATGAATTTACAGCAAATAGTTGTAGAGCGTGCGCCACCCGCGTCGTTCTATAAGCGAGTCACCCTCCTCATAGGAGTGACAATCAACAAGAAGCACTGCACCCACTTAGCAAACCAATCAATTGCAGGAGAAAATTAATGACTGACGAAAATATCAGACAGATAGCGTTCTACATCATTTGTTGACTATAAGTGCAATTTATCGTGATATGTTTATCTGTAACAGTTAGAGTTGATTAATTGTTCAGAGTAAACAGCACAAATAATAGTGTACTTTTAGTGTAAACATGAAAGATATACAGGGTGAAGTTTTCAGTGACTTTGAAGCACCAACTACCACTGACGGAAGTTTTGCAGGAAGACAAAAAGTAGCTAGAGCAACCCAAAAGCATTTGCAAATGAAGCTTGAAGAAGAAATAGCGCAGATAAATCAAAGATTAAAAGCAAGCCACACTAAAGTAACTATTCATTCGAGAAAAGGAACTATTCAACTACGTGCTACTCTGCCATTGAAACCAAACGATGTACATCCAAAAGGGAAAGAGAAAAAACAGTACACAATAAGTCTCGGTATACCAGCTAGTTTTGATGGATTGAAAACTGCTCAAGAGGAAGCACAGGAATTAGGGAAGTTAATCGCTCGTCAGACTTTTACATGGACTGATAAATACTTAGGGATTAAAGCTTATAGAAAAGAAAGCATCAGTTTTAGGGAATTTTACGAGCAATTTGAAAGCTTTTATTTTTCAACTCGGAAGCGTAATTTAAAAAGCGAAAGTACTTATCAAGGTGTCATCAGATGTTACAGAAGACATTTTTTGCAAGATATACCAATCAATTCGGAAAATTTAGTAAATTGCATTTTAACTGCTAAAACTCCTCACACTAGAGAACATGCAATTAAACTTGGATATATAATCGCTAAAAAGTTTAACTTAAAAATTGATTTTAAGATTCTCAAGTTAAAGATAGAAAAAAATAAACGCAATATCCCATCGGACAAAGATATCATGATGGGATATCTTTGTTTTGACTCGCATTTACAAAAAATCAAAGCAGTTAAACCTAAAAGTATTAAAAGTAATAAAATTTATAAATTGATATATGGCTTAATCGCCGTATATGGATTGCGACCTAGAGAAATCATGAATCAACCCGATTTAAACTGGTTAGTTTCATCAGAGAACGAACATAGCACCTTTAAAGTTCATGAATCTAATAAAACTGGATACAGAGAAGTATTTCCCTTCGTGTCAGAATGGATTGAAATTTTCGATATCAGGAATCCAGAAAGTATCAATCTTTTGAAAAATTATGTGGATAGAGAAATAACACCATCCGCTTTAGCAGGAATGGTAACAAATCTTTCAAAGTTTTTCTCTAATATAGGATTACAATTTACACCTTACGATTTAAGACATGCTTGTGCGATTCGAGCGCATTTACAAGGAGTTCCGATTAAAGCAGCATCTGATAATTTAGGTCATTCTGTAGATATTCATACAAAAGTTTATCAAAGATGGTTTGGTTTAGAGAATCGACGTAAAGCCTTTCAACAAACTGCTGATAATAACAATGAAGTTGATACATTGAAAGATGAAGTCTTATGTCTTAAGAAACGAATCAATCAATTAGAAACTGAATTAGCTAGATGCAAGATAAAATTAGAAGTTAAAGGTTAAAGTTATTAAATTTCATCTTTGATGAATTGAACTAATTCTGACTTGGTAAAAATTATTTATAGATTTTTTTAAGTAGGCTATAAAGGTCTACTTTTGTTTTTTTAATAAAAAAGATAGATGTTATACATTTTTTTGTTTAATTGGAATTATATCTATACTTGACATTTATTTTAAGGGAATAGTTAGTGTAGAAAACGTAAGCTCAATGGTTATTTTGATTGAGTTATTATTGATTTTAAATCATTTATCGTCAAGGCTGAAGAGTCTAAAACCCTAACGTCTGTACGGTGTTAATGATTGTTTGGGGTTAAAAAACCCGATCCAATTACCTCTCCCTCTCTCCCTCTCTCCCTCCCTCTTTATTTAGGGGAAAAATAGTGTCAATTTTTAAAGAAAGAATTTAAAAGCTTTATTTGTAAGACTTTTATATGTTCTAGAAATACTGTTCTACGGTAAAGGTGGTATCGGTAAGTCCACCACATCTCAGAATACTCTTGCAGCAATGGCTGAGATGGGACAAAGAATTATGATCGTAGGTTGCGATCCAAAGGCAGATTCCA
>JBCCLY010000524.1:0-3693 GCA_039026655.1 Cyanobacteria bacterium P01_C01_bin.38
ATTTGTGATAGCAAACCTTCGGCTAATTGCAAGCGTGCCGCACCTGTAGCAGCAGGAGTAATACTTCGTCCCATTTCGGTATATGCAAACCAAAGCACTGCTAATTGATCGTCTACCGAAAGGCTTTTGAATACATTCACGGTAGTATTTACCGCATCAATCAACTGAGTATCGTAATCAAAAGCATTGGAAAAACCGTTCTTGATTGAATCCGTGGAGAAAGTCATATCAGGCACCATTTTTTGTTTGTAATGTAAATTTTGGAGCGAAATATTCAAATTAGAAAGGCTTGATGTATGTTGCTTTACCTTTCACTTGTAATTGTGCATAGAAACTTTACAAATTGCAAATAAAATTTATATATGAATCGATTTGCAATTTTAAAACTGGGGATCATTTAAGTGGTATATGATAGGGGTGCCGTTTTCGGGCAAATCTTAAAATAAGATAAATGAATCAATCATCCTCCTTAAGCAGCATACAAATTAAAGAAAAAGCGCTAGAGTTAGGATTTCATAAAGTAGGTATAGCTGCTGTAAATCTTACAGAGACTCCCGTGCAGAGATTGGAAGCATGGTTGGCGCTGGGATATCATGCCGACATGGAATGGATGCGAAATCCCAAGCGTCAAAATATAAAATTAGTCATGCCAGAAGTGCGATCGCTAATTTGTGTGGCTTTAAATTACTATACAGAGCATCAACGTCCCGAAAAAAAGGAATACGGAAAAATTTCTCGGTATGCTTGGGGAAGGGATTATCACAAAGTTGTGCAGAAAAAACTGAAAGCGCTTTCGATTTGGTTGGAGTCATTTGGTGAAGAAATAAAAACTAGACATTATATAGATACAGGGCCGATCCAAGATAAAGTGTGGGCACAGCAAGCGGGGATCGGTTGGATTGCTAAAAATGGGAATGTGATTACTAGAGAATATGGCTCTTGGGTATTTTTGGGAGAAATTCTGACAAATTTACAATTAACTCCAGATACTCCCCATACCCAACATTGCGGAAGTTGTACTAAATGTATTGAAAGTTGTCCTACCGAAGCAATTAGACAGCCATATGTAGTAGATGCCAATCGCTGCATTGCTTATCATACGATTGAAAATCGCGATGATGAATTACCCGAAAATATTACATCTAACTTAGAAGGGTGGGTAGCAGGTTGCGATATTTGCCAAGACGTTTGCCCTTGGAATCAACGTTTTGCAAAAGCTACTGACATACAAGAATTTCAACCTTACTCTGGGAATATTGCTCCCAAGCTGATAGAATTAGCCAGAATCACAGATGAAGATTGGGACAAACAATTTCCGGCATCAGCATTACGGCGAATAAAGCCACAAATGTTACGAAGGAATGCCCGTGCTAATCTTGAAGCATCGCGTCAACCCACATCAACTACTTAAAGTTGTAAACTCCGAGCTTTTAGCAAGTAAGTTAAAGGCTGCCTATTAATAAGGTTCATATATAGAAGAAATAAGATATTGTATTATTTCAAGCCCTTAACTTTAAACATAAGGTTAATCCCGGACAGTTGCTACAACGGGGGGAACCCCCACAACGCACTGTCCTCAAAATCTAAAATCCAAAATCCAAAATTGAATGACGACTAAAGTAATTATTTTTGATTTTGATGGCACAATCGCGGATACAGTAGATGCGCTAGTAAGTATTGCTAATAGTTTAGCCGTAGAATTTAGTTACGCACCAATTAATTCAGAAGAACTTGTAATACTAAAAAATTTAACTTCTAGAGAAATATTTAAGTATTCTGGAATTCCTTTATTTAAAATACCTTTTCTACTCAAGAAGGTAAAAAGGGAGTTAAAGAATAAAATTCCCGAACTAAAACCAATTGAGGGAATTCCAGAAGCTTTAGTAGAACTCAAAGATAACGGTTTGAGACTAGGTATTATAACTTCTAATTCTAAAGGTAACGTCCAAGAGTTTCTCAAAATAAATAAATTAGATAACCTATTCGAGTTTGTTCATCCTGGAGTCACAATCTTTGGAAAAAGCAAAATAATTAATAATGTCTTGAGACAAAAACAGATCAAAACTCAAGAAGTTATATATGTAGGTGATGAAACCAGAGATATAGAAGCCTCGAAAAAAGCTCAAGTGAAAATTTGTAGCGTAACTTGGGGTTTTAATTCTGAAGAAGTATTAGCCAAAGGAAATCCAGACTTTTTAATTCATCATCCCCAAGAATTAATCAAAATTATCAAAAATGGTAATTGGGCATAGGGCATAGGGCATAGGGCATTGGGAATAGGTAGTTGGTAGTTGGTAGTTGGTAATTGGGCATGGGGCATGGGGCATAGGGCATAAAGATTTCAACTCTTAACTCCTAACTCCTAACTCCTAACTCTTAACTAATCACTAACCACTAACCACTAACAACTAACAACTAACCACTAACCACTAACAACACTTAAATCTTCTGGAGTTAAATTTGAGTGTATAACTTCCCCGTCGCGAAACCAAACAATACGCTGTGTTTGACTGGCTACTTCTGGCTCGTGAGTTACCATCACTACGGTGATTCCTGTAGAATTGAGTTCGGTAAAAATATCTAGTACTTCTTGAGTTGTTTTAGAATCAAGTGCCCCAGTGGGTTCATCTGCTAAGAGTACAACGGGACGATTTACGATAGCGCGGGCGATCGCCACCCGTTGTTGTTGTCCCCCGGATAGCTGATTTGGTTTATTATTAACGCGGTTTTCTAAACCAACTTTTTTTAAAGCTTCAATTCCTCTATCTTTTCTTTCAGAATTAGATACGCCAGCGTAAAGCATTGGTAGCATGACGTTTTCTAATGCTGTTAGCTGCTGTAATAAATGGAATTGCTGGAAAACAAAACCCAATTTTCTATTGCGAATATGTGCTAATTGGGCATCATCCATTTGCGCCACATCCACATTATCTAAATAATAACTTCCTGAAGTAGGACGATCTAAACAGCCAATAATATTCATAGCAGTAGACTTACCAGAACCGCTAGGTCCCATAATCGAGCAATATTCTCCTTCTTCGATAGTTAAATTAACATCATTTAGAGCTTTCACCTCAGTTATCCCGCTACCATAAATTTTAAAAATATCTTCTAAGAGAATTATATTAGCCATTAGTTGTTAGTTGTTAGTGGTTAGTGGTTAGGAGTTATGAGTTAGGAGTTAGGAGTTAGGAGTGAATAATTTATAGTAATTCCAATTAAGTTTCGTAGTGGGAGCATCTTGCTCCCTAGTTCAGGCAAGCAGGATGCTCCTACTGTATACCACCTGTTTTTTTTGATAGAAATGAGCATACACAATTTCTAAATAATGCCCAATGCCCCATTAATAATTTTTAACTCCTAACTCATAACTCTTAACTCCTAACTTATTTAAGCGCTTCTTAAGGCAACGATTGGATCGAGTTTGGCGGCGCGGCGTGCGGGAATTATGCCGAAAAATAAACCGATAGCACCAGAAACACCAACGGCGGAAAGTATTGCTACAGATGAAATTCCGGCTTCTAATGGACTCAAAGCTGCCACTAAGAAAATGCCACCAACGCCAACAAAAGTACCGATTAAGCCTCCAGCAGCAGAAACAATTACTGCTTCAATCGTGAACTGTAATAAAATATCTTGTTGAGTTGCACCAATTGCTTTTCTTAATCCGATTTCTTGAGTTCTTTCGGTAAC
>JBCCLY010000525.1:0-3683 GCA_039026655.1 Cyanobacteria bacterium P01_C01_bin.38
CACCCCAAAAATCGGCTACTATTTCATAATTTTCACCTCGACGACGAAAACCCAAATCGTAACCGTTTTTTTGACGAATCACATATTCCGCTTGAGTGCGATCGCCATGATATCCTCTTACATGAGTATTGCATTCGACTTCATAGCCTAATTCCTGCAACACCTGATGTAAAATTTCACCGCGCTTGATTTCAACCTTGATACTTGTAAAATGTGACATGATTAATTTGGTAATTTGTAATTGGTAATTGGTAATTGGGCATAGGAAATAGATATTCCTAACTCCTAACTCCTAACTCCTAACTCCTAACTCTTTTCAATCAACTTCCAGCGGCGATATCCCATTCCCGCAGCTATACTGCTTCAATTCTTCTACTAATTGCACGTCATTAGAAGCACTCCTTGCTCCTGCTTGGGCTGCCCATTGTTTTAATGCGTCAATTTGTTCTTTAGCTATGGAAGCCAAGGGAACGGTAACTTCTATTGCTCTAAGAATATCTTCTGTAATAAAATCCCGACGATGCCCGTCAAGTTTACTAGAGAATGCGTTGTGCATTGCTTCTATTATCACCTGCTCTATCTCCGCACCGCTAAAATTTTCTGTTCTACTTGATAATAAAGATAAATCAAAATCCCGCACTCGATTGGGACGTAATTTTTGAATATGAACTTTGAAAATGTCTTGTCTTTCGGCTTCTGTAGGCAAATTTAAGAAAAATATTTCGTCGAATCTTCCTTTCCTTAATAATTCTGCTGGCAATATCTGAACGTTATTTGCCGTGGCAACAATAAATACTGGACTGGTTTTCTCCTGCATCCAGGTAATTAAGCTACCAAATACCCGTCGTGATGTACCGGAATCTCCATCAACTCCGCTGCTAATATTACCAAAAGCTTTGTCTATCTCATCTATCCACAATACGCATGGTGCCATTGCTTCGGTAAGCTGAATCATTTGGCGCACCCGGCTTTCACTTTCCCCAACGATTCCGCCGAATAAACGCCCGGTATCAAGTCTTAATAAAGGTAAACGCCATTCGTGAGCAATGGTTTTTGCACTCAAAGATTTACCAGTACCTTGAATTCCTACAAGTAATGCTCCTTTGGGATTGGGTATTCCGTAACGTCTGGCTTCTTCGGTGAAAGCATCTTGACGCAACTGCACCCATTGTTTGAGTTGTGATAATCCTCCCACTCTTTTCAAGGATTCGGATGGTGTAAAAAATTCTAAAATTCCAGTTTGGCGAATCGTTTGCTTTTTCTCTGCCAAAACACCGCTAATATCAGATTCATTAACCTGCTGTTTTGCTGCCAAAGCTTTCGCTAAAACTCGTTGAATTCTAGTTCGACTCAATCCCTGACAGGCTTTTACTAATTGCTCCCTTGCCAAACCTTCTAATTTCAGCTTTTCGGGTACCACCAACTGCTCGACTAAATAATTAATCTGGGGTACGTCAGGTAAAGGAAAATCAACAACCGTAACTTCTTCTTTTAATTCTTCAGGTATTTCCAAAGTATGGCTGGTAAGAATAATCGACTTACGACTGCGCTTCAATTCCCTAGCTAAATTTCGCAACTCCCGCACAATCGGCGCACTCTTTTCCGTAGTGAGATTTTTCATATAGGGGTGCAAATCCCGCAACACGAATATTACCGATTTTTGCGCGTCGGTTTTACCAATGCGAGCCAACGCTGGCATCACGGAGCCTTTATCCGCACCATTATCGCTCCAACCCCGCACCACATCCCAATACAGTACCTGACGCGCTGGTTGCGAAAGCCCAGCAACTTTAAATAAAACCTCTTCTAAAGGCTCTTCTTCAACGGCAACCATGTATAGTAAAGGATACCGCGCTCGAATCATCAAATCTATTTGCTCGACAAGCTCAAAGTTAGGAATTCCCTTACTTTCACCTGTCTTATCGTGAGAATTATTCATAACACCCCTATCCCGAATTGGCGATAAACGGTCTTGTTTAATATTCTGTTCAATATCTTAAGTTAACAGAACATATGTACTTATTATTTTAGTATATTCGTTAATAGGTGAACTGCCAATAGGTTTTCAGAGAAACATACAAATCTTATTGAAAGTTTTACAATTAATTTGGGCATGGGGAATGGGGCATTGGGCATTGGGCGTGGCTAATTCTACCCCCTCTACCCCCTCTACCCCCTCTTCCCTCTCTCCCCCAAACCAAATTCATGCTCACGAAATTACTAAAGCGCTGTTTCACAATCCTAATTTTAATATTTACAACGATCGGATTCACCACTCAAGAATCCACAGCTATGCTGCGTCAACATCATGACGCACCGGGAGTTTTACGCTATCATTCCCAAGTATCTATCAAAGATAAACAAGAATATACTTGGCAGGTATTGCTATTTAAAAAGATTAACCCAGGTGTAAAGCAAGAATTAGATTTAAGAATCGTTGGTTTTCCCGGTATATTTAAATTTTCTCATCCCCATTACTTAGAAATCATTACAGCATCGGGCAAATTATTAACTGCTTCTGACGTTTTCGCTACTTCCTCGCCAGCTGCAAATGTTGGAGAATATAGCTTAACTGATGTTTTACCGAAATTAACTCAAATTGAATCATTAAAACTAAATTTACCTTTATTAGGTGAAGAAAATAAGGTATTAAAGATTCCTAAATTTGTGGTGAGTGAATGGCAATTATTAGTAACTGAAGTTGATTGATATTGTTCGTAGTTGCGCTTTAGCGCTCTACATTTTTGGCGCTAAAGCGCAACTACGAACCATTAACCGCTTCACAAAATCTCAACAATTCCTCTTCCAAAAAATCCCTCTTCGCATAATTAGCCATCAAGCTTACAAACTGTACGTTACCAAAAATATATGCTTGACAAGAATCTATCCTATCCAAACTAGCTGTCTTCGGATGCAAAATATTATTATCCCACTCAGCAGTAGTCTGAAGATTGTCTAGTTTCCATCCTGTATACGGACATCTACCACCCTGTTTTTCCCAAAGATTTTTTAGATACTCTAAGGTAATATTACATTCTCGTCCATTAATTTTTGCTCGTCTCCTAGCAAGTCTAAGATGCTGACGAAACGGTGAGTGTTCGTCTCTTCTATTACCTATAGCTGTATTACTAAATACTCTGAAATCTGTATCATCTATATCTATAAAATCAGTATCACCTAACACTCTGTATCTATAAACGTCGCGACAGAATTTGATTACATCCTGTTTTGTAAAAATGTTTTTCGCGAAGTTGGCAATTACAGCAACAAACTCTATATTTCCTCGAATATAGCCTAAGTCAGAATCTATCCGGTCAACACTCGCTCTGTCTATGGTTAATTTTGCATCTTTATAATCTGTAGTGCTGGGTAATAACAGTAAATTCCAGCCAGTGTAGGGACAAATTCCTTTTTGTTTCTCCCATAATTCTTTTAAGTCTGATAAAGTGATAGAACATTCATGCTTTCTTCTTTTAGCGGACTTTTTCATCACCTTAAGATGATTTCGGAAAGGTGAATATTTATCAGTTCTAACAATATCTTTTAAATGGGCAGTTGTTCTATTAGCTTCAATTTTAGAAGTTCCAAGCCCTCTATATTTTGCATGACATCTTAAAGAACAAAAATGAAGTCTTCCTAATTTTTCACTTCTATTAAATTCGCTCCGACTCTTATTAAATTCC
>JBCCLY010000526.1:0-3678 GCA_039026655.1 Cyanobacteria bacterium P01_C01_bin.38
AAGGACGCATCAGTAAGGTAAAAGTAACGGGGAGGTAGAGCGAAGTTACATCCGGAACCTAGATGTTCGAGAAATAGCAGGGAATATCATTGAGGCTGTAGGAGCAGAGCATTCTCTACAGGTGTATGCTACGGTATTGGTTAAGACCGGAAGCATCCCTAAAACTTCGAGTGGTAAAATTCGCCGTCGTGCCTGTCGGGCTGAGTTTCTCTCTGGTAGTTTGAATGTAGTAGAAGATTGGAGTCAGAATCCTTTAGGGAAAATAAAGTTTCGGAATTTACACTCAGATGTCGAATCTTTACTAGAGAAAGTAAAAACTGCTAAAATTATCCATATAAATCTTTAGAAACTTTTCCTGAAGCATTGGAAGCGTTTCGTACAGCCATGTCTTATCGTTTTATAGAATGGCTTAACCAAAATCGTGACGTATTCACTGCTTATAAAGCTAGTTTTGGGTTTGTTTGGGCTTGATTTTTGTTTAAGTCCCGTTATTTATAAATAAGCATTTGCATATAAAAAGACTTTTACATGACTGTTTATTCATTACTTGCTAACCCATAGCGAAATCTGTAAATTGCCTTTTATGAGGTGAATGAAATCCTATAACAATATCTTGTTTGGGAATCCCCATTGAAACTAGTTGGTTTTATACCCTCCTGCTTCGCCAATAAAAAATAATGCAGGTTTATCGTTAGTAGCAACAAATGATTTTTCTTGTAGTGAGCCTTTTTGAAGATTAAAAACTGTAATTTTCATCTTTGATTTCCTATGTGTAATTATAAAAAATAAGCCGTTCAATAAGTTATAGTTTTTAATTAATTTACCTATTCATTTTTTTATAAAAAAGAGACGCTATATATTGCGTCTCCGTAAATTACATCTCTAAGTTATTGAGCGAAAACAATATCAGCATCACTGATTCCGTTGGGAGCATTGTCAGCAATTAACTACACCGTTTCCAGATTTACCGACATTTCCACCATTGATAAAAAATTGGGTTTTCTCCCATACTGCTTGTGCAACCTGTTCTCCCAATGTTCTTCCGTTTACGTCACCGTCAGTAAAATGAATTCCACCGTAGAGACGAGAAATACCGGCTTCATCAGCAGCTTTACTGAAAGTATCCCATTCCAAGGTAACTGTTTCTGCGGGGGTTTCACCTGGTTCAAACCGAGATTCACCGGGGTTGAAGGTGACAGAAGCACCGAATTTATTGCTACCCGCGAACAATTCTAAAATCTTTGCACCCGCAGCGCTAAAGCCACTATGTCCGGAGGTATACTCGGCAAAGGGTGGTGATGGGTCACTTCCAGGGGTTTGATAAGTCAGGAAGTCGGTTGCTAAAATCGTCTGGGTGCCATTTTCTGGTGTCCATGCATCAATTACATAACCACCGAGTTTTTGATTAAACTTTCCGATTAATCCAAGTTCCCCTAATTCTCGAATCGCTCTTACCGGACGAGTATAATCATAATAAGTTTTGGCTTCCCAAGTGGCAATACCAGCATCGAATACTGCGTTACCCAAGGCAAAGAATAATTGAGCATCTTCATCTAAGGTATGATTATCTCGCGCCGAGACGAATTGTCCAAAAGTCATCCAGGTACCGGGAGGAAAAGAAGTTCCACCACCATCTTCCCAAAACTCTGCAACTAATTTCTGCTTGTCGGTAAGATTAGCGCTGATATTGACAACTTCTTCTGCTTGAGCGATAAATTTAGGGTTAATTACTTCTCCGATAAGACTCTTACTGATATTCAATACTGAACCATCTTTGAGAGTAATTGTTTTCTCTGCTAAATTTACAGTTCCATCTACCAGCAAAAATGGTTCTGGTGCTTCTGGACGGAATTGCTCTCCAGATTCCAAAGCAAAGGGAATCACTTCACCCCATTGAGGTGTGAGAAATTGTTGAGTACGAATTTCTGTACCTGGTTCTGCATCAATAGGTACTAGTTCCGGTGTCCAGCGTTCAATATCAGTGATATTACCGGGAGTATTAACTGGTTGATAACCGGTGGTATCTGAATAAGGAATTTCCCCTAGCTGGTTAGAACCATCTTGACGACGAAATTCTAATAACTTTGCTGCCATAACATTACCAATTCCAACAGCAGTTGTGGTATCGGTAGTATTATTGCTGGTATCAAAACCTAGTCCACCCATCAATTCATCAAAAAGGTCTGTTTGAGTGGGGAAGAGGTCGGTTAAGACTCGATAAGCAGCATAACTCATTGCCTCCGATTTATTTGCGTCAGTAATTTCCGCATCAGGGCGCTGTAAACCATCACCTAGTTGAGTTGATATTGCGGTAGGGTTATAAGCAGCCCAAGCATCAAACATGGCAGTATGCATGATTGCATAAGCACGGGATGCAATTGTAGGTCCAGGTGAAGTATTAATTACGGCTTGTTGAACGGCTTTGTCCCAAAGTACCGAAATTGTAGGAGTTTCATCATTAACCGTTACTAATTGAGTTTCTGGGTCAAGTTGAAGGTTAACTTTGGTGCTATCTGTTGCAGTTACGTTTTGCATTATTATTGATTTCAATTACAAGAAGTTGAGAGCCGGGTACTATGAGTATAGGCTCTTTTATTTTTCTGTGTTTGAAGCGGTTTTACTTGCTTCTGTTTGTATATAGTTTGGGAAAATTTTAGCTATACAATTTTTGAAGGGGGATGTTGCTAAAAAGAAAGGTATGGATAATTTTTCACATCTGATTTGGTACAATTTTTGGATGATATTAGTTTCTTAAATCTTGCTGCTTACATATTTCCCGTAATTCTTCTTTTTCAGGATGAATCGTCAAATAATCTTGCAACCAACCACAACCCATTTTCATTAAATCATCTAGTTTTAAATCTAATTTCCATAGCTTTACGGTACCATCTCTACTAGCTGAAGCTATGGTTTTTCCATTTGGACTAAAGCTAATTTGATTAATTTTGTTTAAATGACCTTCCATTGTTCTTAATAGTTGACCATTTTCAACATTCCAAAGTTTTATTGTGCCATCGTCACTGCTAGAAGCTAAAATTTTTCCATTGGGACTGAAACGAAGACTTCTAATCCATTGACGGTGTGCTTCAAAGGATTGTAATTCTTTTCTGTTATAATCCTCTAAACTTAGTCTCATAAATTCTTTATTTTTTGATGGGTATTTGTGAAAGAAGAGGGGGGTAGGGGTTAGGGTGTGGGGTGAGCAGAAGTCGTTATAAACATTACCCACCAGGGACTGCAAGTCTCCGCAGTCGCTACAACGGAGGGAACCTCCGCGCACGCCGCGCTGCTCTCCTGTCTAATAGCAAAAGTCCTATAAATCTGACTTCTTGCACCATTGTCAATTAGCCTTCATAACCGCCTCGGAATCAATTCCAAGTCTAATAGCGAAAGTCTACTTAAGTAGACTCAAACACTTGCCTAGTCCTATTTATAGGACTTATGCTATTAGACGGGGGTTTGCAACCCCCGGCGGTGTTGAGAATGGTGCAAGATATCAGATAAATAGGACTGATTAATTAGTCGTCTTTAGACGACTTGGGCTATTAGACGGGGAGCAGCGCGGCGTGCGCGGAGGTTCCCTCTGTTGTAGCGACTGCGGGGGGTTTTCAACCCTCGGCGGGTTTATGTATACGCCTTAGCCTTCTAAATTCTTCATTTACCTATACATTTTTGAAA
>JBCCLY010000527.1:0-3669 GCA_039026655.1 Cyanobacteria bacterium P01_C01_bin.38
AGGGTACAAACTTCTCTTGTACAGATCGGGCACGGATTAAGTATTCCTCTTTACCATGCCCGGTACTAAGTTTGGATAAATAGGGCTTCTGTGAGAAGAAACTACCATCGCAAAGCAGATTTTTAAAGTTTCGTCAATAAAATCAAAAACTGGTAAGATTATAATTCCTTGTTGCTCAAAATGTTTGCGGCCCGCCCCTTGAGTATCGCAATCCGCTGCTTAAAAGGGTACGGTTTTTGACATTAGCAGCCAAACGTCCAAAAGGAGATTAGCATCGATGGCTACAAGTTACGAAACAATGTACATTTTGCGTCCAGACTTGATAGATGAGCAAGTTGAGCAAAATATTTCTAAGTATGAAAATTTAATTAAGGAAAACGGTGCCCAAAACGTAGAAATTCAAAATCGCGGTAAGCGTCGTTTAGCTTATGAGATTAACAAACATCGGGATGGAGTTTATGTCCAGATGAACTACTCGGCTGAAGGTAGCACTATTGCTCCGATGGAACGTGCTATGCGCTTGAGCGAAGAAGTAATTCGTTATTTAACTATCAAGCAGGATTTAGCAGAAGTGACTAGTGCCACTGAAGAAACATCGGCTGCATCAATGGCTCAAGAAAGATAATTTCCTTGTTTCCATAAGGGAAAATTGGGAAAATTTAGATTAAATTACAGGTAAGTTATCTCTTTGTATGCCACAATTAACCGGGTTTTCTGCAATTAATATAGATTAAAAATTTAGAAATCATATATTATGTACAAAAACCCGGTTTTCTAATCGCTGTCAAGATAACGGGCATTAATAAATTTTTACTTTAAAAAAATTAAAAAAAATATACGTCTTTGCCCCTTGCCATTACAGCTAGGAATGTTACATTAACAGATACTTACCTCTAAGCGTGGAAAAGATTCCGTTCAGTAAATTGTAAGACACTGTGAGCCAAACAGATAACTCCACCATTCAAGCTCTCTCTACTGAAGTCGCGAAGTTGCGTCAAGAATTGCAACTTCGGGATCAATTAGTACAGCAGTTATCTCAAGAACTGTTCAGACTGGTAAAGGGTAATACCGATTTTATGCCGGGGCCAGAAGTTTCCGAACGTCATTCTATTGAGTTAAATGCTTTACGCGAACAATTACAGGCAGTAGAGGAACAGGTAGGTTTTTACCAAGAGCAGATTAGCACTCGCGATAGCGAAATTTATCAATTGCGTCATTCGGTTCAGGAATTAACCGATCGTTCTCGAATGTTAGAGCAAGTAGTGCAAGAATTACCTCAAATTTACCGTCAAAAGTTCGAGGAGCGGATGGAGCCGGTAAGAGAAAAGGTAGCACTATTACAGCAAGAAAACCGTCAATTGCAAGCGGAATTGCAAAGCGTAAGTTACCGCTTAGCTTTAAAATCTCGCACGGCTTCTCATAGTGGTATTGACTTGCCTTCATTTCCTCGCCCTAATCCATCGGGCAACATTTCAACTGTGCCAAACACTTAGTTAAAATTTAGTTAAGATTTTTGCACCATACGATCTGACGAGGAAAATTCCTGGCTATTCTTTTTTATAATCCAAAATCTATAATCTCGCTGTTTATCAAAGCGGTTTAGGCAGAATTATTGATCGATAACTGTATTTTAGTAAAAAATCTTATAGCAGTAATTAGTATGTTACGGAATTAAAAATAAATGACAGCAAAAATTGTAAGAAAGTGAAGAATTACTTAGGAAGAATGCTAAAAACCAAGTATTTCTAGTTTTACTCCTCCAGGTAAATTCTTCCATAACTTACATATGTAAGAAATTATTTGGCAATTTAACAACGCTCGCGAGCTAACTCCGCAAGAATAATCGGTTTAAAGATATCGCGAACAAAGCATGGCGGTTGATAGAGGTTCGCACGCAGAGCGTGTTAGCCTTAATTTCAAACCAAACAGTTAAGTTTGGCTTCGTTCGGCCGATTTGTTGCAACCAAAAATTGACTTCAACACCTTTAGATATCAAGTTAATGAAAATTCAAATTTAGCCAGCTATAGGTAAATCGTTGTCTCCTAAGATACTCAGAGCGTCTTCACAAGTATTGAAAATTTCAAAAACAGAATCTAAGTGAGTAAGTTCCAGAACCAACCGAACTGGAGCCGTCACGTTGCAAAGAACTAAGCGACAATTATATTGACGTGCTGTTTTTAGTCCTTTAACTAAACTGACTAAACCAGAACTGTCCATAAAATCGACTAATCGTAAGTCTATAACCCAGAGTTGCTCGGAGTTAGGTACAACCCGATTTATCTGTTCGCTCAAAGCATTTCCACCCTGCAAGTCCATGCGGGCTTCAGGTTTAAACATTGTGACCTGACGTTCTGATGTGAAAGTCATAAATTTAACTGGATAGTTGAAATACTTAGGAAAAAACAAAAACAGACACAAATACGACTTCTCTCTCAACTTGAAACTTACCACTTTTACCTTGATATTAGATAGGGTATTCGGGCAGTATAGTTGAGACAAATTCAGTCGGTATTTATGCCGTATCATTTGTCCAAACAATTTTCAGTATAGGCATAAGCGATTTGCTTTTTCCGTAGCAACCGCTTCTTTTACCAAATTTTTATAATTTTCTCAGAGTTTTATGAATTTTTGATAAAATTTTTGTTATTGATGCTAGTAATTGTAAGGCTGTGGTAAAAGTCTTTTCATAAATTTAGTCTTATTTCATACAGCTAAAAAATATTCTATAAAGCGCTTTTTTTATCGAAACTATTTAGACAAAACTTTTTAGGCTAAATGAATTACGAACGTTTAACGTAATTATGACTAAGCGGCGCAGTATTAATATTTACTATATATGTATTATAGATGATTTTGATAAAATTTCCGGATTGCCATAGATATTTGGAGAAGGTAGATAACCATTTACTTAATTGACACCTTAACTAAAAAAGAGTCAATATGTAGAAATGTAAAATTATATAAATAGGTTTAGGCTGGATGTCTCTCGATTTCATATCATTGGAGAATATTCAGGAAATTGCCCATCAATACGGCTATTGGGCAATTTTTGTAGGAATTTTATTAGAAAACTTAGGCGTTCCGCTTCCAGGTGAAACTGTAACTTTGGTAGGCGGCTTTTTAGCTGGCAACGACGAACTCAATTACTGGTTAGTTGTAGGGGATGCAGCAGCAGGTGCTGCTATAGGCGGAACTTGCGGCTATTGGATTGGTCGAATTGGTGGTTGGACATTGTTAATGCGTCTGGCAAAGTTATTAAGAATTTCGGAAGTAAAAGTTTCGGGTATAAGAGAAAAATTTAGTGAAAACGCTGCTAAAGCCGTATTCTTTGGCAGATTTTTTGCTTTATTGCGAATTTTCGCGGCTCCATTAGCTGGTATAGCCGAAATGCCTTTCCCAAAATTCTTGTTATACAACTTTTTGGGTGCTGGCGCTTGGGCAGGCACAATGGTTTCTCTGGCTTTCTTCGCTGGCAAGGTAGTCTCTTTAGAACAAATGGTGCAATGGGCTAGTCAGTTTGCAATTTTAGCATTACTGATTCTTGTAGCTGCAATCGCTATACCTTTATGGTTGGAGTCGCGGCAAGTTGAAGAAATAACTACTGAAGAATAGATTAGGTAATGGGTAGTGGGTAATTGGTAATAGGGAATAGGGGATAGGGGATAGGG
>JBCCLY010000528.1:0-3655 GCA_039026655.1 Cyanobacteria bacterium P01_C01_bin.38
GTTTGTTCTATGGTTCCTGCGGCTATTTGGATAGAAGGGGTAATTTAGATTTGAATATTTTGATTCGTACTTTATTAGTAGCTCCTCAAGTCAATAAGTCTTTTAACCCTCTTGCTCAATCTACCATTACAACCTACGATTTGTTTAGCTCTAAAAAAGAGTTTAATTCTCAACCATCGGGCAACGTACATTATCCAAATCTTAATTTCGTTTGGGGACAGGTTGGAGCAGGAATTGTCGCAGACAGTAATCCTGAGAAAGAATGGTACGAATCTCTGCACAAAGCACAAGCACAAATAAAAGCACTGCAAAGATTTTAAAGGTGAAAGTAGCTATGCAGACCAATATTTCTAAAATTATTACGTAGTTTAAACCAATAAAAAACTAGCAGCATTGTTTAAAAGTTGACTTCAATGCTTTATATCCAATTATTTAATCGTGAGAAAATAGAATTAGTTTTATAAGAAGATGCGCGAGACATTAAAAACTCAGTGTTTTTTAAACCTGAGATGAAAATGGAACGGATGATTTCAATCATCCAGACCCCTAAACAATCTTTCGGCTAACTCACTCATACTAACTCCTTCTGCTATGGCGCTACTTCTAAGCTTCTCCCATGCAGAAGGAGTTACCATAATTGTTTTCTTTATTTTTACTTCGTCATACAGGTACGGAGTATTTTTTCGTCCTTTGATACCTTTTCTTGTTGACATAATCTATGTTGTCATGACAAGCTAAGTGTAGATTAGCAAAGAAAGAGAGGTGAGTCAAATATTTAGAACAATTACGGTACGAGAAAGATTCGATGACATAGAAAAAGAGTTTTGGATTTCGCAGTGCAAAATATCTAATTCATTGTTTAATGTTGCAGTATATCAGGTGAGACAAACTCATTTTGAAAAATTAAGCAAGTCAGATTCATTCTTGACTTACTGGAAAGGAGACGAACTAAGAAAAGGAAGGAAATTAACTAAGATTCAAAGTAACTACGTTGATTTGTATCATCAAGTTAAATTAGATCCTAACTACGGAGCATTGCATTCTCAGGTTGCTCAACAAACGATAAAATCAGTCGCGGAGTCAGTTTCTTCTTACAATGAGCTAGTTGATTTGTTCTTTAAAGGAGAAGTAGACAGACCTTCAATTCCTAGATATCGCAAAACCGGAGGAATGTATTTGGTAACGTATCCAGTTCAAGCTGTACGATTTGTTGATGGTTGGGCAATTCTTCCTGTCTCTCAATCGGTAAAAAACGATTTGTACTTTGAACCAAAAGTAAAGATACCCCATTTTGTTGATACTAATTTGGTGCGTGAAGTTAGAGTACGTCCAAGTCGCGGTGAATTTTGGGTTGATTGGATTTGCTATGACGGTAAAGAGGAAACAGAATCTAATCAAAATTTAAATTACGGGCAATATCTAGCTATTGACCACGGTGTTAAATTTTGGTTGAGTTGTGTTACCAGTCGTGGGAAGTCATTTATCGTTGAAGCTCCACAGCTTAAAACTCAGCTTCACTACTACCGAGATAAAGTAGCAAGTCACAAGAAAGATAAGCCTGATAAGTATTGGGACGAACACCTTGATAAGCTAACTTCTAAATATAATTTGCAAGTTAGAGATGCGGTAAACAAAGCTGCTCGGTTCATAATTAATCGGTGCTTAAAAGACAAGATCGGTAACTTGATAATCGGTTGGAACGAAGGAAATAAGCAAAGAGTCAACCTTGGCAAGAAGAATAACTATGAAGTTGTTTCTATGCCTACGGCTCGGTTAATCAAGAGGCTTGAAGAATTAAGTAAGGAATATGGAATAAAGCTGCACGTTATTTCTGAGGAGTATACGTCCAAAGCGTCATTCTTAGATCGAGATGAATTGCACAATTTAGGTGAAAAACCCTTAGCGTGGAAATCATCAGGAAAGAGAACGACACGCGACACGTACAGAACTAAGTCAGGCTTAATCGTTCATGCTGACATCAACGCAGCAGCCAACATTCTTCGTAGATTCTTCAAGTTGAATCAGATTTCGAAGTTAAAAGCAACTGTGCTTTTTAAAAAGCTAGATGGGGTGTTGACTGACCCCAAGCGGTATTCTATCTTTAAGAATTTGAAGAGAAAATATCGTAAACAAACGTTACGAAGTGCGTCTTTAGACCACGTAGTAACAACCGTTTAGAATCCCAGTTCTTTCAAGACTCGGAGAAGTCAAATGATATTTCAATGCTGCGGTAAAATAGTTTTTTACCTAAAAAAGTTGAATTAGTAAAATAGGCTATTAATTGTTTTTTAGCAAAACTTGTCGTAATTGTAACAGGTTTTGTCTAAATTACACTTTTTGATGAGAAAAATGTAACAAACATTTAGGATTTAATTTTCTCATGCGTACATCCATTAGCTAATGTGCAAATAACTACCATTATTGCCCTGACTGCATTTACATTGCTCAAAAATATTTGGGGGATATCTTATTAATATTGCTCCGACTTTTTGTTTTTAACAGCGAAAAGATATATGTACTCGTACCTTGACTACTAAATGAATTCAGAAAACTCCGAAACTTACTTGAATCATCCCACTTGGGGACTACTTTACAGAATATGTATGGTAGACCAAAGTCAAGAGCTTTTTACAACGTTGTATGCTCAACGCTTGTTTTTCTTAGTAATAAACGATGAAAAAGGCATTAAGTTCCAACCAGTAGGACGTACAGAGGCGAGGATGATGTTGGAAAATCGTTTGCGTAACTTGCGTAGAAGCGGACAATCTATTGAGTACGATCAACTCACAAGTATTTTTCAACGTACATTCCAATGAGTAGTTCGCTTTCTCAACGTATACGTACAATTCAAGATTCACTTCCTGAATCTGTCAGATTGATTGCTGTTAGTAAAAAGGTTTCGGCAGCCGCTGTACGCGAAGCATATGCGGCTGGTATCCGAGACTTCGGCGAAAGTCGGATTCAGGAAGCTGAAAGCAAAATTGAACAGTTACAAGACTTATCGGGCATTTCTTGGCATTTTATTGGACATCTACAAAGCAATAAGGCTAAGAAAGCTCTTTCATATTTTCAATGGCTTCATTCGGTAGACAGCCTCAAGTTAGCGCAGCGCTTAAACCTTTTAGCTGGGGAGTTGGGAGTAAGTCCTAAAATCTGCCTGCAAATCAAAATTCTCCCCGATTCAAACAAATCCGGATGGACGATACAGCAATTACTAGATGATTTAGTGGAACTTAACCTTTGCCAAAATTTACAATTTGAAGGTTTGATGACAATTCCACCATTAGGATTAGACAGTTCGGAGGTTATTCACGTATTTAATCGGACACGAAAATTGATAGCTGAAATCAACGAACGCAACTTGTCAAATATCAAAATGAAGCAGCTTTCGATGGGAATGTCGCAAGATTATCAGTTAGCAATTCAATCTGGTGCAACTATGGTACGTTTGGGAACAATTTTGTTCGGTGAACGTTATGTATAAAACAGATTTACAGCGGATTTCATCTTAATAAGGTACAGAACATATCGTGATAAGGGAGTAGGGAGTAGGGAGTAGGGAGTAGCGTTAGCGAAGCGTGTCCGAAGGACATAAAGTGCGGTCTTGGGGGTTTCCACGCCATTTGCTACAACGGAGGGAACCTCCGCAACGCAA
>JBCCLY010000529.1:0-3650 GCA_039026655.1 Cyanobacteria bacterium P01_C01_bin.38
AGAAAATCACTTAATTCTTGTCCTAACCACCACAATTCTGCTTGAGTTAGCATTGTCTTTGTCTCACTCCCAACCGAATATTCAAATTGACCTGTATGAATGGTTAAATTAGGAGGTATTGATACCTTACCTCTTCTTATTACTCTTCCAGAATCGTCTAAATATTGATCGAAAGTATAGCCGGGATTGTATGCTAAAAGGTTTATATATTTAGCTTGTGAAGTTTGATTAGACCATTTTATTTGTGTTAATTCTCGATCGCGACAAATTCCTATTTTTATTAAGTTATCTAAATCAATTGCGGTAATACGATAGTAAGGTTTGTCTGCAAACGCTTTAAAGATAGAAAAGATAAAGCCGAACAACATTAGGCTAATAAAAAAGGCAGCGAATCCGAAAAACAAGCCCATGTTAGCACTTAGTACTATTAATAAGAAGCTGAAAATACAGCCTATTCCAAAATTACATCCGGCACGATCCAAGTCGAAATCCTGATGTATTATTTCTAATCTTCGATCCTCGCGAATTAATTTGACTTTGCTATAAACTGGTTTAAGAGCGAGACAATCTCCATAACTATCGTCTTTTGATTTAAGAGCAGCTAAAGCTAATTTTGAAGAAGCAAAACGTTTATCAAGATAAGGATAAATCAGCTTTTCTAACCATTTGGAAAATTTGCTACTAATATTATTGCTGCTAAATTTAACTCGTCCATCAACTTGAGTCAATTCGGCGGGGTGAACTCCTGTAATCAAATAAATTAAGGTCATACCCAAGCTATATAGATCGGAAGCCATAGTCGTTTGTCCGCCAAATTGTTCTAACGGAATATAACCATAACTGCCCACAATGGTAATCGTACCATTCTCCTTACTTGCCACAGTTTGTACCGAGCCAAAATCTACTAAATAAACATCACCAATACTATTACCAGAACGATTCATAAGTAGAATATTACTCGGCTTAATATCTCGATGAATGATTGGTGGAATTTGCTCGTGAAGGTAAATTAAAATATTTAAAAGTTTTTCTGCGAGTTCAATTAATTCTGCTTCAGTAAACTTTTGTCCTTGTTGAATTATAGTTTCTAAAGATAAAGCATCAATATAAGTTTGAACTAAAGCAAAGCCATGAATATCATCATCTACTTCAAAATAATCTAGATATTTAGGAATAGCAGGATGGTTAAGATTTCTTAAGGTATCAGCTTCTCGTTCAAATAATTTAAGATCGTTCCATTGGAAATTTTGATCGAATTGTAAAATCTTGATGACAACTTTTTCTTGAGAATGAATATCTTGTGCTAGAAATGTTCGCCGCCCAGCTTTGTGACTTAGCTCGCGATTGATTTGGTAGCGAGAGCGCAACAAAAGATTGTTCATAACACGTAACTAAGTAATGACATATATATCTATATCAAGCGAAAAAAAAATAAATACGAAGAAACATACGTAGGGTGTGTTGTCGCGCAGCGCAACGCACCATTAGGTCAGGGTTTTGGTGCGTTAGACTATCGTCATAACGCACCCTACAAATACCTAATTTTTTTCAATATTCAAATCGGATTCATATATATCTATATCAAGCTAAAAAAAATAAATACGAAGAATGCTAAAAATCGGAATTCTATTCGAGAGCCAATCGGATATCATGTCAAACCCTAGCGCGAGTGTTGAAACTCATTACCACTGGCGCGAAACAGAAGAAGTAGAAGCTGTAGCGAATAATCTAAAACAACTAGGTTACGATGTCGATTTAATCGGTACATTAGACGCTTTACTTGAAAGATGGCGACAAAATCAGCTACCAGAATTCATCTGGAATCTTTCAGTTAGAACAACATCGCGCAATCGTACCGCTTTAGCACCGGCAATTTTAGAACAATTGGGGATACCTTACACCGGTGGAGATGCCACAGTAAAAAGTCTGACGCTTAACAAAGATTTTCTCAAACCCGTTTTGCAGTGGCGAGGAATTTCAACACCACCTTGGTATCGTTATGGAGTCGGCGAAGAAATAACAATACCACCTTGGGAAAAATGTATTCTCAAACCTGCTTGTGAAGGATATTCGTTAGGTTTGCAAGTTTGGCAAGCATCGGCAGGTTTATCAGAATTACAAAATAAAGTAAAGCAATTACATCAACAATTTCAAGCCGCCGTATTGTGCGAGCAGTTTATTTCCGGGCGTGAAATTACGGTAGGTGTTGTGGGGAATGATGAGCCTGTTTTTATTGGTGCGGTAGAAACTGTAACTACAGAAGGCGCAATTATGCAAGAGCAAATTTTAGACTTACAAGCAAAAAGGCGCGGTGGTTTCCGAAAAATAAATCTAGATTTGTATATTCCACAGTTGCGGAAGTTGCGAGAAATAAGTTTAGATTTAATGCAACTATTCAAACCCTTAGATTATGCTACTTTCGATTTCCGCATTAACAACGACAACCAAGCATATTTATTAGATATCAACGCCGATGCAACACTACACCCACAACGCTCCCTAGCTCAAATTGCCCTACAAAATGGTTTATCCTACAAACAATTGATTGAAGTTATTTTGCAAACAAGTTTAAAGAGAATTGGTAATAGGTAGTTGGCAGTTGGTAGTTGGGAATTGAGGATGGGGCATGGGGCATTGTATTTTCTTTTAACTCTATCTATCCTGCTTAATATTATTATCTCTATAAAACTTCTTTCCTCTGCGCTCTCTGCGCTCTCTGCGGTTTTTTATATCGATAACCTTTTGCCACAAAGGGAATAGTTATCAATTTCTCCCCCCTCTTCCCCCTCTTCCCCCTCTACCCCCTCTACCCCCTCCCTAATGAAACCTCGCTCATTAAAAAACATCGCCGGAATAGTCGCGATCGCAACTCTTGTCAGTAAGTTATTCGGGTTGTTGCGATCGACTTGTATTGCTGCGGCTTTTGGAGTGGGCGCTGTAGCAAATGCTTTTAATTATGCCTATATTATTCCTGGGTTTTTACTAGTAGTTATCGGTGGTTTAAATGGTCCTTTGCATACTGCTTTAGTTAGTATTTTAGCAAGAAAGGATGGAGAAGATAGTAAAGATTTAATTGCTACTATTGCGACTTTTTTAACTTTGATTTTGATTCCCGTTACTTTACTGATAATTGTTTTCGCACCTTTTTTAATCGATTTGGTTGCGCCGGGATTGAATTTTCAGGTTAGAGAAATCGCCATATTACAATTACAAATTATGGCTCCTCTGGCTTTATTCGCGGGATTAATTGGAGTAGGAGTAGGTAGTTTGAATGCAGCAGATTTATACTGGCTGCCTTCCGTAAGTCCGATGCTGTCAAGTATTGCTGTAATTACTAGCTTAGGAATTTTAGCTTGGCGTTTGGGAGATAATATCAATGCACCGCAAAACCTGCTTTTGGGTGGAATGGTTTTGGCTGCGGCAACTTTAGCAGGTGCAGTACTTCAATGGGTTGTACAGTTAATCGTACAGACGCAAAAAGGTTTATTAACAATTCGTCCCCGATTTAATTTTCGCTCTTCCGAAGTTGGCGAAGTGATGCGGTTAATGGCTCCGGCAACGCTTTCTGCTGGTATGTCAAATATCAACCTTTACGTAGATTTACGGTTTGCTTCCTTTATTCCTCAAGCGGCTGCAACCCTTAGCTATGC